>JAWUXU010000153.1:0-7804 GCA_034111145.1 Paraglaciecola sp. | reverse complement strand
TAAGGTTTGGATAATTTGAGACAACGTGGGCATACAAAACCAGAGGGCCAACGTAAGTGCTCCAGAAACTGAAGGCATGCATTATCATCCGGAAACCATTGTAAAAACTGAGTCCAATTTCCGGGATAATCTCTACCTGATCGTAGTGAATTTGATGAAATAGCCACCACTACATATTGACATAGGTGGAGCTAAGTGGATACCCCTTATATATAAACAGTTATTTACTGAGTGCAACATGAGCAGCTATTCAAATTCAAAAAGTTGTGCAAAGCGTGTTAACCAAAACCATACTCTGCATGACAAATATTACAGCAGTATGGACTTATGTAGTCAGGCTCAAATGCGTGAGGAGTCAGATAATATTATTAATCGGATGGATAAACTCAGATCCTTTGCAAGAGAACAGCAAGCCAAACGAATGAAGTCTCAACCACAACAAACTAGCTTTTGTTTCTGAACCTGACAAAGTCAATAATAAAAATTAATAAAAATTAATAAAAATTAATAAAAAGAGTGCGCACCCAATATTCATTTAAGTGGTTTTGATCAAGGGATAGCAATTCATCTAATAATTCCCGAAAGCCCAAGCTATTGCTCATGTCTTAATAAACCTGTGACTTTTTACCTAAATTTGGCTCAATAAATATAATCATCAATATTTATCTACCAATAAAATGACGCAATCATTATAAAAAGCTTTAAACTGATACCATGTTTAGGGTTGGATAAACCAACCTCGTTTTTAGGAATACTATGATCAACAATGATGTTATGCGCCGTGTGCGCTATATCTTCGATTTTAACGACACAAAAATGGTGGAAATTTTTGCCCAAGCTGATTATCCCGCTACAGTCGCACAACTGCATACTTGGTTACGCAAAGACGATGATCCTGCTTTTGTTGAACTTACTGATCTTCAATTTTCACTGTTTTTGAACGGTTTGATCAATATGAACCGTGGTAAACGCGAAGGCGTCGAAGCGCCCGTTGAGCGCAAACTCACTAACAACATCATTTTTATGAAATTAAAAATAGCCCTGAATATGCAAGCTGAAGCCGTATTAGAAGCTATGGATTTAAGTGGCTTTAAAATCAGCAAACACGAATTAAGTGCTTTTTTTAGAAAACCAGAAAATCGCCAGTATCGTGCCTGTAATGATCAAATTATGCGTAACTTTTTGAAAGGGTTACAGATCAAGGTGCGTGGGGAAGGTGAAAGTGCAGAAGAGGCAGAGGCTGTTTAATACCTAAAGATAAATGCATATATCAACTTGACGTTTTAACTATATCAGGTTCGCCTACCTTATTTTATTTCACACACTTCTTTGCAAATGCCGGAACAGGTTGTCTATAATTATGATTCGACTATAGATAGCCTTGGGTATTGGTTTCATTTGCAGTATGAAAGACGTTTACTTTTTCAACTGGTCTCAGGGCGTTTTGGTTGTAACGATGAGTGACCGACTACTATATGCGAGTAAATCAAAAATTCACGTTAGGTCTGCAACCGCCCAAAAGGAACAAATTACTGAAATGTTGTTATGTTTATAATGTTTTAGATTACCTGCTATCTGCCCTAGCTTAGCAAAAAAAACGGTGAGTAGTTATGGCCGACCGATAACTGATGATCTAAAAAATATCTTCTAATCAGGCTAGTTTTGTCACGCAACAGCCATTATAACTTCCGTGAAATTACGGTGGGTATCCCTTTCCTTATTTGTGTAAATATTTAAAAATTATTGGACTCACTTATATCCAGATAACTCTCATGAACAAGGCTATTTATAATTTGAAATGTGGTGACTAATTCTATAGTGGCCGCAGAAAATAAGTGCATGCATAGTGTTGATTTTTTTACACTTGTAGTTGTCCCCTCACCCAAAATACTGCTAAGTAATTGATTTTATTATTGTGGCATAAAATTTGCTAGTTTCGCTTCGGCATTAAAACTTCTAATCATATTGGGAGAATTCTTGGCTGATGTGTATCCCTTACAGGATACTTATAGTAATAAATTCTACATGACGCCATTTAGTTTAGGATCGTCCATAGGTAATATAATGAAAATGTTAACAATTCCCCTGTCCACTGGACTCAATTTGTTTTTGGGTAAAGCAAAACAGACAGTTTCTGTAACCGTGGTTTCGCTGCTACTTCTTGCCAGCGCGACAGCTTCTGCAACACCAATAACCAACCTTTATGTTTTTGGTGATTCCCTTTCAGACTCTGGTGCGCTTACGTTTATTTCTCCAGAAAATTGTCCACCTGCACCCTATTTTGGTTGCCGATTTACAAATGGCCCTGTTTGGGCGGAGCTTTTGGCTGCAGATTTAGGTTTGTCTGCTGCTACAGCCTACGGAGGCGGTACAAATTATGCTATCGGTGGGCAGAGAACTGATAATGTTCTAAACGGACAAGTGCCTTCATTTATGGCCTCAAACGGCGGCGTCGCTGATCCCGATGCACTCTATGTGATTTGGGCTGGATCGAACGACTTATTTCAGAATTTCGCAAACCCTACCCAAGCTGTGGATAACATCATCGACAGTATTTTAGGCCTATCAGCATTGGGAGCGGTGGACTTCTTAATCCCCAATGTACCCATTGCCAATCTCTGGGCATTTGAATTTAACTCCAGATTGGCAATTGGCCTAGATGCACTTGATGCTGGTGGGCTCAACGTTACTCAGTTTGATGTGTTTAATACGTTTCTCGATATAACACTCAATCCGGGTGATTATGGGATCAGCAACGTAACTGATCCTTGTTTGACCAGCACGAGTGTTTGTGCAAATCCTGACGAATATTTGTTATGGGACACGGTTCATCCAACTGCAATCGGTCACCAGATAATAGCGGCTGCAGCACTTGCGGCTTTATCAGTACCAGAACCCGCCATTCTCGGTATATTCGGCATGGGATTGGTTGGACTTTTGCGGTTAAGACGCATAAAGGTAGCCTAAATAACAATAGGATTAACTGTTAGCCCTCTTCGGAGGGCTTTTTATTACCTGCCATTTGCTAAAAATTAACGGTCTTATTGCCCAAACCAAATTTGACAAAGTTTGAGCATTCACTTAACTTATGTCTTATATAAGACATAAAATCACAATAACGTTTTTTAAATTGGAAACAATAGATGTCAAATAGTCATAAAAAAATGCCAAAGGTTGGATTTGGTCTTTGGAAAATATCTCAGGATATATGTGCAGATGCAGTTTATAACGCTATTAAAGCTGGGTATCGCCATTTAGACAGTGCTTGCGATTACGGTAACGAAGTGCAGGTAGGCGATGGTATTAAGCGTGCTATTGATGATGGTCTTTGCACTCGCGAAGATTTATGGGTCACATCGAAATTGTGGAATACTTATCATGCTAAAGAGCATGTTGGGTCTGCTTTAAAAAGGTCATTAGCTGACTTGCAATTAGACTATCTCGATTTGTATTTGATTCATTTCCCTATCGCTCAACCTTTTGTAGATTTTGATGATCGCTACCCACCAGAGTGGATAACAAACCCAACTTTCGGCAAAATGGAATTAGCACCTGTGCCTCTGTTTGAAACATGGCAAGCGATGGAAATTTTGCAGGAGCAAGGCTTAGCTAAACAAATCGGTGTATGTAACTACAACACTGGTTTGTTGCATGATTTGATGTCTTATGCCCGTATTAAACCTTCGGTATTACAAGTAGAATCTCATCCTTACTTAACCCAAGAGCGCTTGATGCGTTTAGCTACTCAATATGATCTTCAGGTTACGGCTTTCTCTCCTCTGGGCGCGTTATCCTATTTGGAGTTGGATATGGCTGGAGCTGCAGAGTCTGTATTAGAGCAGGCAGTTGTGAAACAAGCAGCACAAAGACTAGGCAAAACAGCAGCACAAATAGTGTTGAGGTGGGGTGTACAGCGAGGTAACTCTATTATTCCAAAAACGTCTCGTCCCGAGCGTTTAATTGAGAATTTAGATATTTTTGATTTCGAACTGACTTTACAAGAAATGCAAGGGATTTCAGCGCTTAATAGTAATAGGCGATTTAATGATCCGGGTAATTTCTGTGAAGCCGCTTTTAATACTTTTCATCCCATTTATGATTAGAGAGACTCCAGCCTATGCAAACAATTAAATATATAGAACTGCCACATCAATTGCACTGCTCAGGTTCAGTATTCCCCATTGTAGTGGAGAACGATGGTTCATTCACAACACAACAAGAATGTGCCGAATGGATTAAATTAAACATGCCTGAATTTGAGGTGAAGTTACGTGAATCGGGTGCTATTTTATTCAGAGGTTTTCCTGTTAATTCGGCTGAGACTTTCGATGAATTTTCAAATGCTTTCGGTTATCCGAATTTTACATACAAAGAATCTTTGTCGAATGCCGTTAGAATAAACTACACCGAAAGAGTATTTACCGCTAATGAAGCGCCTAAAGATGTGGAAATATTTCTACATCATGAAATGGCGCAAACCCCTATTTCGCCAAGTAAACTGTTTTTCTTTTGCAAAAGTGCAGCCGAGGAAGGAGGTCAAACACCTTTATGTCGCTCTGATATGTTATTTGAAGACTTGGCTAAACAAATGCCGGCACTTGCGGCTGATTTTGTGAGTAAAGGTCTTAAATATACTACTCAAATGCCAGAAGAAGATGATCCTAACTCTGGACAGGGGCGCAGTTGGAAGAGCACATTAAGTGTAAAAAATCGTGCTCAAGCGGAACAAAAATTGGCTGAGTTGGGTTATAGCTGGAAATGGCTAGCGGATGCTAGTTTACGCGCTATTACACCTATTTTGCCTGCTGTTATCGACATGGGTAATCAGAAAAAAGTATTTTATAATCAATTGATTGCCGCTTTTATGGGTTGGAAAGGTGTACGCGAAGACCCTTCTAGCGCGATCACCTTTGGGGATGGTACTGATATCCCTATTGAAGGTTTGCAGTTGGCTGTGGAATTATCCGAGAAGTACACTTTTAATTTACCATGGCAAGACGGTGATGTGGCCTTGGTCGATAATTATATGACTATGCATGGCAGACGCCCATTTTCGGGTGAGCGCAAGCGTCAAGTGTTGGTTGTTTTAGCTATCGACTAAACGAACATTAACGGTTGTTTCAAACAATTTTTACAGACCAAATGAGCCAATACATTGCGTATAAAAACTAAACTGCCAGGTGTTTTAATTTCTGTCATTGTGGGTCTTGCCGCATTGTTCTTAAGTGATCACTATGGCGCACCTGCTATGTTATTTGCCTTGTTGTTAGGCATCGCCATGTCGTTTTTATATGAAGGCACCACATGCAAAGAAGGCATTGAGTTTACTGCGTGCCATATATTAAGAGTCGGTGTGGGGTTGTTAGGCTTACGTATCGCGTTTGGCGATTTAGCAGCGTTAGGTTGGCAAACTGGGTTTTTATTGGTATTGGCTATTGCCAGCACTATTGGCTTTGGTATTGTTTCAGCCAAAGCGCTTGGCTTACAAAAACGCTTTGGGGTATTAACGGGCGGCGCGGTCGGTATCTGTGGAGCTTCTGCGGCCATGGCTATTGCGGCGGTATTACCTGATAGTAAAGATAAAGACCGTGATACCTTACTGACAATTGTAGTGGTGACAGCATTGTCCACTGTGGCTATGGTAATTTACCCAATAGTGGCGGAACTACTCAATTTTAACCCAACTCATACTGGTATTTTTTTAGGCGGTACTATCCATGATGTTGCGCAGGTAGTCGGTGCAGGATATTCGGTATCAGAACAAACGGGTGATTTGGCTACACTTACTAAGTTGGTCAGAGTCGCTTTTTTAATGCCTGTGGTGGTGTGTATATTGTTAGTATTGAGAATAAACCTAGATAAAACCTCAGATGCTAAACCACCAGGTATGCCTGCATTTTTAATCGCCTTCGTATTATTAATGACAATTAATAGCTTAGTGGATTTGCCAGAGATTGTGACGCAAGGTGCGACTGATGTTTCACGTTTTGCCTTGGTCATTTCAATTGCCGCCATTGGCATGAAATCGAATCTGGGCCAACTGCTACAAGTGGGGCTAAAGCCTATTCTACTAATAGTGTTGGAAACGCTGTGGATTGCAGGTTTGATCCTCTTAAGTTTGCCTTACATTTAACCATCAAGGTCTAATATGAGTGATATCAAGGGCAAGACCCATTTAAGTGGTAAGCAAATAAAGATATCTACTGACGGGCATAAGCTATACCAACAAAAGCCCATTAACAGACGTAGTTTTTTATCTGGCTTAGCCACCATGACCACAATACTTGGTAGCGAGATAGTCTTTGCACGCTTTATGCCTGCAGGGTTAATCCCAGTGGCTTTTGCCCAGACATCTTCACCTTTTGTTATCCCAGGTAAAGACCCAGAATTAGTGGTATTAAACGACCGACCTATCAATGCTGAAACACCCGCTCATTTACTTAACGATGAAGTGACCCCAGCAGCCAAGTTGTTTGTGCGTAATAATGGTATACCACCACAAAAAGTTGATATCAAAGACTGGACACTCACTATTGAAGGTGAGTCAGCCGAGCAAAGTAAAACCTACACCTTGGCAGAACTTAAGCAACGATTTACTCATTACACTTATCAGTTAACCTTAGAATGCGGTGGTAATGGACGTTTTGAATTTAGCCCGCCAGCAAAGGGTAATCAGTGGACAAACGGTGCAGTGGGTTGTCCTAAATGGACCGGTGTTCGATTAGCTGATGTATTAAAAGATGTAGGCATAAAAGATGATGCTGTCTACATTGGTTATTACGCAAAAGATACACACTTAAGCGGCGATCCGAACAAAGATCCCATTTCCCGCGGTGTACCGATATATAAAGCGTTAGAGGATGAATCGTTGATCGCATGGGCGATAAATGGCGATGATTTACCCGTGATGAATGGTTACCCATTGCGATTAGTGTTTGGTGGTTGGCCAGCGTCTACTTCAGGCAAATGGCTAGATAAAATTGTCATCCGCAATACAGTACATGATGGCGCTAAAATGACCGGTACTGCCTACCGTGTACCTTGTAAAACAGTGGCTCCTGGCGCCAAAGTAGCAGATGAAGATATGTGCATCATTCATGCAATGCCAGTGAAATCGTTAGTCACTTACCCTAAATCAGGTGAACTAAATCTACTGGCTAACAAATTAGCGGTTAACGGTCACGCATGGGCAGGGGATAAAAAGGTTGATAAAGTAGAGGTGTCGATAGATTTTGGTCAAACTTGGCAATCCACTCAATTAACGAAGGCCCTCAACCGCAATGCCTGGCAACATTGGCACTGCACGTTGTTGTTTCCACAAAAAGGTTATTACGAAGTATGGGCCAAAGCCACTGATAGTGATGGGGTGAGTCAGCCGATGGTGATACCAGGTTGGAATCCAAAGGGCTACTTAAATAATGCCTGTCATCGCATTGCAGTGCAGGTCGTTTAGGGTGTACTCAACTAACATTCGGAGTATGTCTTTGTTCGTTCTGTTTGTGTTTGGGTTAAGTACAAACACATTATCAATACAAGCAGAAGAAAAACTTACTCACGACCCTATTACAGGTTTCGTGATAGGTGAATACTATGAAATTGTGCGCGCTCATTGCACTGCTTGCCATTCTGCCAAGCTGGTGACGCAAAATCGTATGACGCGAGATAATTGGTTAGAAACGATCCGCTGGATGCAAAAGTCTCAAGGGTTGTGGCCTCTTGGTGCCCAAGAGCAAAAAATTCTCGATTACCTCGAAATCCATTACAGCCCCATAGCCGTCAGTCGTCGTTCACCTATTCCTGGCCA
>JAWUXU010000152.1:0-33322 GCA_034111145.1 Paraglaciecola sp. | reverse complement strand
GCAACGGTTAAGTGCACTTCATCCTCTACTTCTGCTTGGCTAGAAGCAATGGAGTAGAGTCGAGGTGTCATAATTCTTAAGGTATCAACAAACTGTTGCGCAGTAACTTTAGCTGGATACTGGCGCACAACATCAATGATTTGACGCTGTGCTAGATATCCACGCAACACAGACTTATCATCTAATAGTGCATTGAGTTCAACATTGTTTGCGTATTCTGCGTATTTAGTGGCGAAAGCTGGATAACTTTGAGTCAGCTCTAATTTATTGACTAAAACGTCATGTAAGCTGTAATCATCACCAGACCAATTAATCGAGTCCTCTCTTTGTAAACCAAGTGCAGTGATTAACTCGTCAACTAGTCTTATATCATTTTTAAACCACACACCTAATGCATCACCTGGTCGATATTGAATACCTGAGTCTTCAAGAGATATCTCAATATGACGGATATCCTTAACAGAATCTCGTCCAGTGATCTTCTGGCTTTCCAATAAGGTTGCAGTATATGGGGCTTTTTTAGTGTATTGACTGGCTACTACAGCACGAGGGTGCGCATTCAAGGATGGAATGACAGACTGCGAACTCTTTGCACTCTTTGCACTCAACTCATCTTTTATTTGATGAGTGACGGTGTCGAACCAAGCTGCTACATTTGCGTCGTAATCAACGTCACAATCAACGCGGTCAGTAATTCTGGTTGCGCCCAAGTCTTGTAAACGTTTGTCAAAGTCTTTAGCTGTTTGGCAGAAAAACTCGTAACTTGTGTCACCTAAACCCAAAACAGCAAAGTTTAAATCATTAAGTTTAGGCGCTTTTTTCCCCGCTAAAAAGCGGTGTAATGCCACAGCATCATCTGGGGCCTCGCCTATGCCGTGGGTACTAACAATAATGACAACATGACTTTCTGTTTTAAGCTGCTTCTGCTTATAGTCAGCCATGCTCACTATTTTAGCAGGAATATTTATGGCATCTAATTTAGCTTTATATTCCTGAGCAACAGATTTGGCGTTACCCGTTTGCGAACCATATAAAATAGTCAAATACTTTGCTGAGATGTTATCAAGTTGAGGTAAAACGGCAGGCTGACCACTTTGCGCTAATCCGGCCAAATAACCACTCAACCAAGTAAGTTGTTGTGGATTGAGTGCGGCCGTTGCCTGATTAATTTGAGACCACTGATTTTCATTTAAACCTGCGGCAAGCCCAGTGGCTTGATTTATTACTGAAGACATATAATCGCTAACCGTTGTGAATACAACTATAGATTAACGATATATGTAAATAACTGGAAAGAATAAAAAATAATTTTTTATAACCAAATTAGTTAAAATTAAAAGTGCACCTCCAATCCAGCATATGCACCTTTAAATTCCAGATCAGAGTAGATGTCATCTAAATCTTCTAATTCTAGTGTGAAGGCTCGATAACCGACTTGAAAAGTGACATCTATAGCTAAATTTTCCATTAAACTATAAGTAATCGCTGCTTGGTAATCAGATATTGTGTGGTCACCAACGCTTAAAAAGCTACCCTCAACAAAAGCACCCAAACCAGTAAGAGGGAGACCTAGCGCCAATCGTGAGTAAATCATTGGTAACGGTCCTGAAAACTCTTCACGTCCGATGAGTGTTGTGTCATCTATAGATGTAACCAGTAACTCACCATCAAGATGTTTTGCATTGATCCCAACATCGAAACTGATCAGATCGTTGTCGAATAACTCATAATATAAAATAATATCCGTGCTGCTCAATTGCACATCACTGGTGACATTTGAATTGATAGAAAATAGCTCACCACCAAAAGTAAAGTTACCTTCCAGCGTCACATCACCGTTGGTATCCATTTCAGTTCTTTGCACTTTGATGTTTGGAATAAAAGGTATAGGATGTTCAAAAGCCATATAATAACTGGGCTTAGCTTCATCTTCAAAGTTAAAATTCACATTTGTACCATTTTCAGAAAACCCACCTGTGGCCTCCATATTCCAAGCTTGAGCGCCAACATACAGTCCAAGTAATGTATCCGCATGGCTAGAAAAACTTACACAAACTGCCACTAAACCAACAGACAAAGCAGACTTTTTCATAATTTAACCTTGATTTAATAATTCACTTAATTCGATTAAGGCCGCATTTGCCCGAGAAATATAGTTAGCCATAACTAAAGAATGATTAGCTAACGTACCAAAACCACTGCCATTTAATATAATCGGGCTCCATAGAGATTCTTGCGTTGCCTCTAGTTCACGGATAATTTGTTGTAGACTAACTGTGGCGTTCTTCTTCTCAAGAACATCGGCAAAGTCAACCTCAACTGCTTTCAAAAAGTGTATCAATGCCCAACTTGCACCCCTGGCTTCATAAAAATTATCGTCTAACTGCCACCAACTGGTTTTTTCAGCCAGCCTACTTGCCGTTGGCGTGGATTGAATAGCTTGAGCATCACCTGCTAAACTTGTATCTAGACGTTCTTGACCAACACTGGCGCTCAAACGTTGTGAAAAACTACCTAAACGTTTTTCCAGCTGTTTAAGCCAATCTCTTAAATTATCTGCCCGTGCATAGAATTGCCCCTGTTGTTGACTGCTGTCAGACAGGCTACTTCTATAAGCATATAGGTTATCTATGCCTTCTTGATACGCAGACTCGGAAGAGGGCAATATCCAGTTTAGGTTATTAATATTAAACTGCGGTTGGGCTTTAGTTAAAAAAGGGTTTTCTAAAGATTGGCTCTGTGAACGACTAAAGTCTTGGCGCATCGCAAGTGCCAAATCTCGGGTCATTTCTAACGCACCAAATTCCCAGCCAGGCATATTGTCCATCATCACACTAGGTGGCAACACATCATTCGACAAGTAGCCGCCAGACTTATTTAGCAAGGTCTCGCTGACTTTAATTAAACTAGTTGTAACCGTATAGCCTGCTACAACAGTCTCGTTTCTCTGGCTAGCTTGTTGCTGTGCAAGTAGTCTAGGTTCAAATAATTCAGGTTCAAAGCTCCAGAACACCGACAATATCCAAAATAAAAAGATGATAAGTACAAATGCGCTCAACAACCATTTTGGGGCAAGATATTGTTTCATTTTCTTTCCTAATGATGAGAGTGTGTAGATAGCTTAGGCCTAGCAACGTTAGCGGTAATAATAATAGATTCGCCCGCTTTAGTGTGCAAACTGATTGATACGGACTGCCCTTCGCTCAAAGGCTGTTTCAACCCAAACAGCATAATATGTAAGCCACCAGGAGAAAAATGTACACTTTCACCGGGCTGAATAACCACTTCTGACTGTTGTTGCATACGCATCATATCATCTACCACTATATGGTTATGTATCTCTGCTTTAGTCGCGAAATCTGCCGAAGCGCCAACCAAAATTTGGCTTGTATCTGAACTGTTTTGAACAGAAAAATAAGCAGCTGTATTTGTTACGCCCGGGGGCAGTAATCTGACAGTTGCGTCTGTTACTACTATTTTAGCGTAAAGCACACCCGTTATTAAGCTACACAATAATACAATCAATCGAATCATAAACCACCTATAGGTAAAAATGTAGTGTTAATTATTCAGTAATTCTAATTAACATACCATGCATTAAATACAAAAGTTTGACCAAGAGCGTTAATATATCAGTAGGTGGGTGTTTGTTTATCTTTGACTAAAAGAAAAATCACTAGGGTAAATAAGATTGCCGGCCAAAATACACTCAGCCCAGTAACAAACAAACCGATACCTGCAGCAATTAAAGCGAAAGCAATCGCGGCCAAAATACTAAATGCGATAACAAAACCCACAACAACTAATATAGCCACTATGCCCGTCAGTACAAGAATAAAAATGATAGGCTCAAAATTACGATCGGCAAAGGAAAGATGTAAATCTAGCCACTGGGTTGCTAGGTGGTCTAGGCTGTATGTCAACACAATCACTATCAATACAGCTAGAATGAGGTGCTTAAACATTACCTATTCCTTATCTATTAGGGATCAGAAATATAGCTGTGATATAAGCAATCGCAGTGATGCAAGGCATGGCTATCAAACACACTACAGCCACCACGCGAACTAACAATCTAGGTACACTCCAATGTTTAGCTAAGCCTGCGCATACACCCGACACTTTACGATTTATTGAATCTTTATATAATCGATTAACTTCATAATAACGTTTCATGTTTTTCTCCTATTACTTCAAGTTTATTGTGGCTAAAGACTAGTGGCCATGATTTATTGCCACTAGGGAATTGACCAATCAAGACTAAGCAACCTTTTTACGCAAAGCTTCTAGTTCTTGCTCAATTTGACTTTCTGCTTCTAGCTGATTGAACTGTTCATTTAAACCTTGTGACTCATTAACTAAGTCGTAAGCATCAACTTGTGACTCTAAGTCATCAATCTTACGCTCATATTGCTCAAATTTAATGATCGCATCATCGATTTTGACTGAGTGCGCTTTATTTTTAACGGTCATACGCACCGCTAACGAGCGCTCTCTAATAATCAGAGATTTTTGTTTAACTCGAGCTTCCGCTAATTTGTCTTGCAATTTCCCCATATCGGCTTGTAATTTAGACAATGACTCATCAACTACATTTTGCTCATCAGTTAAAGCTAACAATTTCTGCTGATTGTGGTGCTTTTCGACTAACGCAGCTCTGGCTAAGTCTTCCCGATCTTTTTCTATTGCTAAAGTCGCCTTTGCCTGCCAAGCATTTATGTGTTGTTGCATTTTGTCGATTTGGCGCTGAACCTGTTTTTTCTCTGCTAAGTTAGTAGCCGCCACTGAGCGTAACTCAACTAAGGTTTCTTCCATTTCTTGGATAAGTAACTTAATCATTTTTGCTGGATCTTCAGCCTTATCCAATACGGTATTGATATTGGCTTGTATTATGTCTGACATTCTCGTAAATATACCCATTCTGGTTACTCCAATAATATTAATGAGTTTTCCTGCTGGGCTATTCCAGCACTACCAGAACTGTTTCAAGTGTTATGCCAACTTAACAAACCAACATAAAATCATGATTTGTATGGATTTTTTGAATGAAGTGAGGAGGAGATACTTTAATTGATTTGAGCCAAACTTAACAATTTAGTCAAACAGACTAAATTGTTAGTGAAAATCACAACTGAAATTTTGCACATCGAATATTGGACGTAAATCAACCGTTTCTAATAGATCTTCGCTTGGTCTATATAGGGTAAATGCCCATCATATTATAAATCGAATCATGGCTTTAATATTGTCTTATCTAATGTCCCTCTTGATCTCTTGGTGAAGTGCTTAGCTATTTCTGCATCTGAAGAAGCCATTCGATTCTAGTGACATCACTGTCATATCATGCTGATTTATAACCTCATAATTCACACAAACTAAACCAACACCTGGTTTACTCTCAGACAATCTACACTGACTCACACAACCTCTTACACTTAGAATATAACCCGGATATACCGGTTTTAACCACTTAAGATTATTGATACCTGGCGAACCGAGTGATCCATGTTCTTCCGGTAGACTATCAATCAGCATACGCATAAACATGGCCGCAGTGTGCCATCCACTCGCACATAAACCACCAAACAGGGATTGTTTAGCAGCCTCATTGTCTAAATGAAAGAATTGGGGATCATATTTACTGGCAAACTCTTTTATTTCACTTTCAGTTACCTCATAACCGCCGAATTTTGATGTTTGACCTGATTGAAAATCTTCAAAATACATATGTTGTCCTGTCATTTAACGGTGAGATAATAATGATACCACTCACTTTGACTATTCTTAATAATAGTGTCGATGTTGTAATCGAAATTCTAGGCTTTGTGGCGATTTTTTTGGTATCAGGTAATAATAACATCAAGGAAAACAGATGAAGCAGACCTTCATCACCTTAAACATGACCGCATGCATTTTAATGATAAATGCCGTTACAAGTTCAAATGCAGTAGTAAATGATAAATAATTCAAACAATCGATGCATGTCAAAACACTGACTTAAATCCTAACATTATGTCAGCAGGTTTTACTCTTAGCGCAGACCCAATATTGAGGATGCGTTCACCCGCTTATGTCATCTCTGTTGGTATACGATTGAGTAATCAGTAACTGCTTATCTAAGTCCATATAATGACTAATTGCAAATCATGACTATTTTTAATATACCTTATCAAAACTGTTGGACAGTATGAAAAAGGTACAACTATTGAGGAGTTTTTTGTGGAAATACAGACCTAATGTAGTGTAAGGAGCCAAAGTAATAAAAACAAAACGGTCAAAACTACAATTAGTGACCGTTTCGATAACTGATGATGTTGTTATATCTAGCTAACGTTAGATCTTTACGTAAACATTCAACGACACTAAAAATCACCGCCCCTGCCAGATAGACAAACACGGGAGTCAATAACATTGTAAATAAAGATACTTGATTAAACATATTCAATTCCTTATTCAGCTTGTGATTTTGTTGCCTCTTTACTATTTGTCTCAAGGTCGGTAATAGAAGTTTTAGCTGTGTAACTCTTTTCTTCATTAAAGCTAACGTTGTTGGCTACCGTCAATATAGCCGAACGTAAGTTGTTTTGGATTTCTTGTTGTGCAACTTCCATCGCTTGGTTAACCATACTGCTTACATATTTTTCTAAAGTAACTTCTTCAGCTTGGGCTACAGAAGAAAAAACTAAAGAAGAAGTAAGTGCGATTGCAGCGATTTTAGATTGAGTGAACATGATATTTTCCTTTGGTTTAATTAGTGGTAACTGTTTTTACATTGTGTGAACAGTTATTGTTTAAGTCGCAGTATCCTTTGCGATAGTTGTGCCAACCATGATTTTTTTTGCATCCATATGATTTATATGGTTTTTTGTTTTTAAATTAGAAACTGGGCATTTGAACACAAACTGTCCAACCCTAAAATTTAGTTATTCTTGCCATTGCTTTCGTCAATTTAACCAACCATTTCAGATTGGAATTGTTTAGCCTTAAACTGTGCATCTAACAATACATGCAAAGCATCCGTTAACAGTTCAACACCAACATCTGTTTTAGTACCGTTTTGACTCAAATATCTACGCCAAATACGCCCACCAGGCTGACCTTGAAACAAACCCAGCATATGCCTAGCGATATGCCATGGCCGGGCACCTAGAGCAATCTGCCGTTCTACATAAGGCAACATTGCCATCACCACCTCAGCGCGAGTTTTACTGACAGAGTTATCTTGATAAAAACGTTTATCGACCTCAGCTAAAATATAAGGATTACTATAAACCTCACGGCCTATCATCACTCCATCTAAATAATTGAGGTGAAACTGCACATCATCTAAGGTTTTCACACCACCATTTAAACTGATATGTAAATCGGGAAACTGTTGTTTTAATTGATAGACACGGTCATACATCAATGGCGGCACATCACGATTTTGTTTTGGACTTAAACCTTTTAACCAGGCCTTGCGCGCATGCACAATAAAAGTATCGCATCCTGAATCAGCCACCACATCAATAAAGCGAGTTAAGTCTTCGTATTCATCCATATCGTCAATGCCAATACGCGACTTGACTGTAACGGGAATATCTACCTCTGCCTGCATACTGTTAATGCATGCAGCCACAGTTTCAGGCTCAGCCATTAAGCACGCACCAAACCTGCCGTTTTGCACACGGTCAGAGGGGCAACCTACATTGATGTTGACCTCATCATAACCGTATTGTTGAGCCTCGCTGGCACAACGCGCCATATCAGTAGGATTAGAACCACCCAGTTGCAGGGCTACAGGGTGCTCTTCTTGATTAAACGCAAGATAATCACCTTTGCCAAAGATGATAGCTCCGGTGGTGACCATTTCAGTATACAAAAGCGCATGTTGTGAAATTTGTCTGAGAAAATAACGACAATGTTTATCGGTCCAATCCAGCATTGGGGCTACAGAGATAGTACGGTTGATGGATTCACTCATATATTACCTTGCTGATATGAAATTTAGGGCGCACATTCTAGCTGATTTCGCTACCCAGCACTAGAAGATGTTATTTAACCCAAGTTCGATTTATCAACTGGATTATTCAGTCAACTGACTGACATAATAAATTCTGAGTAAATGTAATTGATCATAAGTAACCTGCTCGTTCAGACTGTCATAAATAGGTTTTAGACGTTCATAAGAATGTTCAACAAATGCGGCTAAAGCTGAATCAATATGGGTCTGACTCAGACCTGCTTGCACCAACAACTGAGTTGGTTGTGCAAATTTATGCCCATCTTGTGCGAAACGGTAGAGATGATTAATGATCGTGCCATCTTTCACCTTAAACTGTTCGGCTAAAGACGAAATAGATTGCCCCTCCTGATAAGCACTGACAATTTCAGCACTGCGACTATTAGAGTTGACACTAGTGCTTTTACTCACCGTTGTTTTGCTAGCGGCTTGAATATTTGCCACTTCATGGAGGTTGTTTTGCTGGCAGTAGTCACCAATAAGAGAAAGAAAATGATCTCCATATTTATCTAATTTAGCTTGTCCGATACCATGAATACGTAGCAAATTTTCATGGGAATGTGGAAAGTAATATGCCATTTCGTTAAGTGTACGATCAGAAAAAATAGCATAAGGCGGCAGGTTTGCTTCATCGGCTAAACGTTTACGGTCCGCTTTTAAAATAGCGACCAATTGTTGATCACCGGGATTGAACAGGGTTTTAGATGAATGACTACTGGCAGCAACAGGTTGTTGCAACAAGGCAAAAAATGGCACCTTACCTTTTAATACGTCACCCGCTTTTTGCGTTAGCTTTAAACCGCCAAATTGTTCTTCTTGGTTAAGCAGCCCTTTTTGAATCAATTGCCGCGCCAACGTCATCCACTGTTTTTTATTGTACTCATTACCGATATTATAAGTTGAAAGCAAGTTATGCTGGTTTTGGAGCACTTTTTCAGCGTTAGAGCCACGTAATACATCAATAATATGGCTTGCACCGAAACGTTGACCGGTGCGATGCACGCAGGATAATAGCTTCTGGGCAGGTACAGTTAAATCAGACTTTTCTTTGCTCTGTGTGGTGCAGTTGTCACAGTTAGCGCAATTTTCTTTATCGGATGCTTCACCAAAATATTCTAGTAGAGGAATACGTCTACAGTCTTCGGCTTCAGCCAAAGCTAACATTTGGTTAAGATGCATATTAGCCAGACGCTTTTCTTGCTCGTTGTTCATCTGATCAATAAAAAAACGAATTTTACCGGTATCACCATAACCAAATAATAGTAAACAGTCGGCGTCTAGACCGTCACGGCCAGCACGGCCAATT
Organism: Paraglaciecola sp.; assembly: GCA_034111145.1. Classification (GTDB taxonomy): domain Bacteria; phylum Pseudomonadota; class Gammaproteobacteria; order Enterobacterales; family Alteromonadaceae; genus Paraglaciecola. The sequence goes on along the minus strand of JAWUXU010000152.1, from coordinate 24,014 downwards.
TGTTGGTAGTACCCTTCAATATTTTTTGGCAAGTCATAGTGCAATACGTAACGCACATCAGGCTTGTTAATACCCATTCCAAATGCAATAGTCGCTACTATTATGTATACGTCATCTCGTATGAAACGTTCTTGATAATCACTACGTTTAATACTGCTCAGCCCTGCATGATATGATAACGCTGAAAACCCATCCTGCTGCAGTTTGGCGGTGAGTTCATCTACGCCTTTGCGCGATTGGCAATAGATAATTCCTGATTGCTGGGGGTGTTGTTCAACAAAATTTTTACACTGCTGGTAAGGATTATCTTTGGGTACAACACCAATGAATAAGTTCGGCCTGTCAAAACTGGAAATAAATTCGCTACTGTCGACTATATTGAGTTGGCGCTTAATATCCTCTCTGACTCTTGGGGTCGCAGTAGCCGTTAAGGCAATACATACTGCTTTGGGGAAACACTCGATCAGACGATTAAGTTGACGATATTCTGGGCGAAAGTCATGCCCCCATTCAGAGATACAGTGCGCCTCGTCAATGGCGATACAAACAACGTCACAGTTTGTTAATAGGTCTAAAATGTTGCTTTGTAACGCGGTTTCTGGTGCCAAAAACAACAGCTTTATCTGTTGTTGCCTTATTGCATCTAGGTTAGCCTGATAATCACTGTCTGATAGGGAACTATTCAGTACACAGGCCGGGATCGCAAGCTCATTGAGTTGCCTGACTTGGTCTTGCATCAGCGATATTAGTGGAGAAATAACGATGGTTATACCATCAAACACCACACCAGGAATTTGATAACACAAGGATTTACCGCCACCAGTTGGCATAATAGCCAGAGTGTTTTTATGGCTTAAGACGTTACTGATAATCCCTTGTTGAGATTCTCTAAAATCTTCAAAACCAAATACATCTTTGAGTACTTTTTTTGCTTGGCTGAGCACTTATTCACTTCCTAGGTTGCACATTGAATACTGTTTACTATTTTAATGATTATAACCTTCCAGCGGTGTTTGATGATCTTTCCTTTTCAAATAGTCATGCAAGCATAATAAGAAGAACAAAGATCTACCACATCTCGAACGTGTTTTTAGTTTAAACTTAATCTAGTTTTATAATAATTGTGATGTTTTAGAGTATGTTTTCGACGATTTTTTCTCCATTGTTTGGTGCCATATCCGCATTAGGTTATTTTATTAACACTCTGTTTTGGTTGATTCCTATTTTAATTTTTTCATTTTTCAAGTTAATACCCTTCAATATATGGCAAACGTTTATGTCTTATTTGTTGGACGGTTGTGCCACATTATGGATATCAGTCAACAGTGCTAATCAAAACCTGTTTAGCCGCACTAAATTTTTCACTACTGGACTAGAGGGCTTAAACCAAAAAGACTGGTACTTGGTTATATCAAACCATCAGTCTTGGGTTGATATCTTAGTGTTGCAGCGTATTTTTAATCACAAAATTCCTTTTTTAAAATTTTTTCTTAAAAAAGAATTGATTTGGGTACCTTTTATCGGTTTAGCTTGGTGGGCATTAGATTTTCCTTTTATGCATAGATACAGCAAGGCATTATTAACAAAATATCCTCACTTAAAAGGTAAAGACTTAGAAAACACTCGCAAGGCTTGCGAAAAATTTACCTTTAAACCCGTAAGCATCATGAATTTTGTAGAAGGTACTAGGTTAACCGAACAAAAGCGGACCCGCCAAGGGGCGCAGTTTCAATACCTGCTTAAGCCCAAGGCAGGTGGCCTGGCATTTGTTTTAGGCGCGATGGGGGAGCAGTTGCATAAATTACTCGATGTCACTATTCATTACCCAGAAGGCACGCCTACTTATTGGGAGTTTGTATGTGGAAAAGTCAATGAAGTACAAGTACAAATTAAAGTTTTATCTATCCAAGAGCTGCTCAATAGCGATGCCTATGGAGATGACTACTTTGACGATCGAAAACAAAGGGTCAAGTTCCAACGTTGGTTAACAGAGTTGTGGGAACAAAAAGACCAACAGTTACAGGCACTTTTAAAAGAAAAATCACAAGATGTTTAGTAAATTAGTAAGCTATATTGTGTTCCCTGTGCATTTGTCCTTACAAATGATAAGTCTGGCTTTTTGGGCGCTATGCATCACTTTACTTGGTTTGATAAAGTTTATTCTACCCTTCTCATTTATCACTAAGTTCCTTAACATCATACTAAATACCATGATGTGCGCATTTGGATTTTGTAGCGTGGCCTTAATCAAATTTATGAACAAAGTGGAATTAGATTATGTGGTTGAAGGTGAACTCAGCAAGAAAGAATGGTACCTGGTTGTAGCGAATCACCTAAGTTGGTTAGATATTATTTTATTAACAGATTTTGCTGCTGGAAAAATTCCTGCACCTAAGTTTTTTCTTAAAAAAGAATTGATTTGGCTACCTTTTGTAGGCCTCGGCGCATGGGCTTTAGACATGCCATTTATGCAACGATATAGCAAAGCCTTCTTGCAAAAAAATCCACATTTAGAAGGTAAAGACATAACTACCACTAAAAAATCTTGTGAGAAGTTTCGCCCGTTGCCTACCACAGTCATCAATTTTGTCGAAGGCAATCGCTTTACTCCAGAAAAACAAAAACTTAAAAAAAGTCCATTTGAGAACCTTTTACCGCCTAAGGCAGGAGGCATTGCGTTTACCCTAGCCACTATGGGTGAATTATTCACTAGCGTGCTCGATATGACTATAATGTATCCAGATACGCAGGGTAGCCCGATGATGGCCATGTTAGGCGGTAGACTAAAAAAAGTCATTATTCGGATTAATGTGCATCCAGTTACTGATGAAATTATTGGCGATTATTTTAATGACGAAAAGTTTAAACAAGGTTTTCAGAGCTGGTTAAATACGGTGTGGCAAAATAAAGATAAACTCATCACCCATTTAAAAGGGACAAGTTAAGTGCAAGAAGCTCAAGAAAGCATGCAAGGAAATCACTACCTTTCAGACAACCTGTTAATATTCTTAGAACATTTTGGTATACAGGCCACAACACAAAGTTGGATATTTCAAGTGATTGCTTTGTGCGGTATTTTACTGACCGCTTGGCTGAGTAATTGGATAACCAAAAACGTACTCAATAGCCGCTTAAGTAAAATTGTCACCAAGAGCAAAAACCAATTTGATGACGAGTTACATCAGCACGGTTTTTTCAAACGTTTAGGACATATTGTCCCAGCTATTTTGATCTATTTACTCAGCAAATTACTGATTGAAAATCCTCCACTGTTAGCATTTTTGCAAAAGTCTGCAGTTATTTATGTTCTTATCTCTGCTGTAATGGCGCTCAGTGCCCTGCTAAACACGATAGAAGATACCTATAACGCATCGAATTTAGCGCAAAAGGCTCCTATTACTGGCTTCATCCAAGTGGCTAAATTGTTTGTGGTGATCATCGCAGGTTTGTTGATTATTTCTAATTTAATGGACAAGTCACCATTAATATTGCTTTCAGGGTTAGGGGCAGTTACCGCCATATTGTTGTTGTTATTTCGAGATACCATTTTAGGTTTTGTTGCCGGTATCCAAATAGCAGCAAATCGTATGGTCAATAACGGTGACTGGATTGAAATGCCCAAATATGGCGCAAATGGAGACGTATTACAGGTAGGCTTAACGACTGTTAAAGTGCAAAACTTTGATAAAACAATCTCTACTATCCCTACTTATGCACTTATTTCTGAGCCGGTGAAAAACTGGCGTGGTATGAATGAAAGTGGTGGGCGGCGCATTAAACGTTCATTGAATATTGATATCCAAAGCATCTGTTTTTGTGACCAAAATATGCTGGATGAATTTACCAAAATTCGCTATATAAAGAGTCATATTCAAGCTAAACTCGAAAAGTTGCAGCGTTTTCACAGTGAACAACACATCGACACTAAAGATTTGGTCAATAGCCGCAGACTTACCAATATTGGATCGTTACGTGCCTACATGCAGGCCTATTTAGAAAATCATCCTGACATCAACCAAGACATGACTTTGATGGTGCGCCAGGGGCAGCCGACAGAATTAGGTATTCCATTAGAAATATATTGCTTTAGTAAGGATAAAAACTGGGTTAACTATGAAGGGATCCAGAGCGATATTTTCGACCACTTTCTAGCAATATTGCCCGTATTCAGACTAAGGGCCTATCAGCGGATAAGTGATAAATCTTATGCAAACTGATGTCGTGCTTTCGTCAGCTTCAGGTTCACGAACCTCAAGCACTGACCAAGGCATAAACAAACACGGCAAGTAAGACAAAAGCTGACGCACCAAAAAAGCCGTATTCAACCTTGTTCTGCATAACATTTTCACCTTCTGGTGTAATTAAGAAGCTCATAATGACGCTGCTAATACCTAAAACAAAGGTGATTAATATAAAACCAAATAAAATGGGTTCGTACCAATCATTCATCAGTCAATTCCTGTTTATCTCAATCTACGCACATTATGCACCAAAAATCTAGAATGCCAAAAGACATAAAAAGAAAAAGGTATATTGCTTGATATATTTCATACAAGGTCCTTTAACCTAAAAGAGTGATCTAAAATAGTGGTCTAAAAGCTCATTTTTTAGCTTTGTTCACTAACATCCTACTGAGCATTACCAAACTCAATCTCAAATAAAGATTAACCTATTGTTTTAAATGAATTTTTATTTATGGCCTAAGCTTTGCTTTGTTCGAAAAGTACAAATGATAAATTATGATTAACCCGTTAGGAGAATTTTATGCGTGCAATTATGGGTACTATGTTATTTGCGGGAGCTTTAGTTTGTTGTTCACCTTCGGTATTTGCCTCAGATTCAAATATTGCCTATGGCTTAAATAACAAATGCAATGTTGAGCTCAATGGCAACATACAATTAGAAAACAACGTATTGGAAGTTATTTTAGACAACGATATTCAGCTGACCATTGACCAAGATAGAACTTTGTATATGGATGGCATTGCTTTGACTCTGAATACCGAACAGCAAGGCTGGGTAGACAATTATTATGATGGTATCAACCAAGCAGTTCCACAAGCCGCGGCAATAGCAAAAGATGCAGTCGCACTGGCAAGCACCGCATTGAATGAGGTATTTATCGAACTATTAGGCTCAGAAAATACTGCATTAGCCGATTTATCTGACAAATTACACAACCTTGACCAACAAATCCAATACAACTTTTATGCAAAAAATGGTGACATCCGTTTACATTCTAAGTCATTTGAAAATGGTGATTTTTTTGGCGCACAATTTGAGGAAGCTATTCAAGAGTTGGTAACAGACTCCATTGGTCATTTAATGGTAGCCATTGGTACTCAGCTTATTTTTAATGGTGAAGACACACATGATTTTGAACAAAAAATGGACCGTTTTGGTGACCAGATGGAACAAAAAGTCGGGTATCAATCCGCCGCGCTGGAGGAAAAGGTAAACATTTTGTGTTCGACTTTAGCTAAAGTAGATCATGCTGAAACCCAGTTACAGAAAATTAAGCAACTCGCAAGCCTAGATGTTATTCAAGTGCAAGACCAACCTCAGAGGATGTGATAACGTTCGTCCAAATACTTATTTGGACGATATAAATGCGAATAGCGGTGATTGGTTGCGGTTGGTTAGGGCTGCCTCTTGCAATTAGTTTACAAACAAGTGGCCACAATATTGTGGCCACTTGTCGCAACGAAAAAAAGGCTAAAGAGTTAACTCAATTAGGCTTTAATATTGAAACGTTTGAGTTGGGTGACGAGCTGAAGCATCAGCGCTTAGCAGAATTGTTCACAGCCAACGTATTAGTGTTAAACATTCCTGTAGGACGTAAGAACCCCATTACAGAACATTTTGTGCAGCACATGGGAGCACTAATAAAACATGCAGCAAATAGCCCGATACAAAATATTATCTTTATCAGCACTACGTCTGTTTATGGCGAGAGCAGCGCTATAATCACTGAAAAAAGCCCGACTAATGCACAGACTCAATCAGGGCAAATCAATTTAGCTGTAGAAGCGTTAGTGAAGGAAAATTTTGCAGGTCGTAGTACCATTATTCGACCTGCAGGTTTAGTAGGTAAAGACCGCCATCCCGCTAAATATCTTGCTGGTAAAACGGGCTTACTTAACCCAGATAATGTAGTGAATTTAGTGCACCAAGATGATGTTGTTTGCGCCATTAAAATGGTAATTGAAACAGATATCTGGGGACAAACACTACATTTAAGCGCCCTAGAACATCCCACTCGCGCCCAATATTACACTTGGGCCGCAGAAAAAATGGGTCTCAATCAGCCTAACTTTATTAAAGGTGAGGGCGTCGCTTTAGGTAAAAGAATTGACGCCACTGGAAGTTTACAAGTGCTGGGATTAACGCTTAAATATCCCAGTCCATTTGATATGATGTAATGTGATAAAAAAGCAGTATCACGCTAGTGACTGCTTTTTTATAAGGGCATCTCTTCATAAAAACGCATATTTATAAAGGTTTTTCTTTATAAAGGCACTTCTATAAAAAAGCTATTGAACAAAAATAGCTTATCCTATTAATGCAGCACCGAAGAATTTCAACGCAATGGTGTTAATCAACACCAATAATAAAATGACTGGAATAAAAGTGCCTACCGAGAAATCAACATATCGCTCAAACCAGCTATGCGCATAATCGGGTGCACCTTCATCTAGTTCTTTATTGAAATTTACTTTCTTCCAGCGGTAGATAACAAAAAGACAAATTAACAGACCATTAAGAGGTAAAATGGTGTCATAAAATACATCAATTATCACATCGAAGAATGACTTAGACTGCCCTGCATAACTTACAAAACCAGTGAAAAAGTCCAACATACCAAATGATGTTGCAGCCATTATAGACATAATCACCAACAGCAGCCCCATCCAGCCTAATGCTTTACGACGGCTGAAATTTTTCTCTTCCATCAACGCCGCTACAGGTACTTCAAATATTGAAACGATAGAAGTGATCGCTGCAAAAAACACTAATAAAAAGAAAAAGCTAGCAATAGCACTGGCGCCAACATAACCAATAGAGGCCTGTAATGCCAAAAATATTTTAGGTAAAAACGTAAATATCATACCCACCGACGAGTCGCTTAGTTCGTTGGTATTAATGTCCGGGTTAAAGGAAAAAACGGCCGGTATAATCAATAAACCCGCGATAAAAGCCACCGCGGTATCTAATAAAGCGACCATTTTTGCAGCGCCGGGGACATCTGTCCTTTTATCCAGATAAGAACCGTAGGTGATCATAATCCCCATTCCCAGAGACAATGAAAAGAATGCCTGAGATAAGGCACCATTGACCACCGAAGCATTAATTTTGCTAAAATCAGGTATTACATAATATTTCACGCCTTCAAACGCATTATCCAAGGTCAGTACAAACATAACGAGGGCCACCAGCATAACAAATAAGGTAGGCATCATAAATTTAGCCGCCTTTTCAATCCCTTGTTTTACCCCGCCCTGAAGGATCAAATAAATGATTGCCAATACTGCGACCATGTAATAAAACAAATCGTAACCATTAATAAAGGTGTCAAAAGTATCAGGGTCAGCGAGCATTTTTAGGTTACCGGTTAAGGATTGAAACAAATAACCGAAGATCCAAACTGTGATGACTAAGTAAAAAACTGCAATCATAAAGGGAGTAATAATCGAAAGCCAACCTGCCACTTTCCAGCCTTTGTGGCCGTCACTCATTTTAGAATAAGCACCTAATGGGTCTTTACGGCTGTTCCTACCCACAGACATTTCTGCCAACATTACAGGCAAACAAATGAAGGCAATAAAAATCGCATAAATCAATAAGAAGGCACCACCACCGTTTTTAGTAGCCGCAACAGGAAAACCAACCATGTTGCCAATACCGACAGCAGAACCCGCAGCAGCTAGAATAAAACCTAAACGAGAACCAAACTGTTCGCGAGGTGCGCTCATAACCTACCCTTTATTATTTTTATAATTTGGATAGATATTACCAGCAGATATTCAGAAAGTCTTTTATGTTGACAACATGGTCACTACAAAACCCAGTTAAAATGTTTACAAACATCTACCATGGGATAACATTACCTTGCCAATCGATATAATGGGGGCCATTTTCTGCACTTAGGTCAGGGATAATTTTAAGTAACTGAGTGACAGTAAAATCGGTAGTAAATAGTTTTCCTTTAGGTACCTTCGACTGAAAAGGCTTGGACAATTCTGTTTCAACGGTACCAGGATGATAACTAATAAGAGAGATGTTTTTCGCTCGTCTTTGGCACTCAATTTGTGCACATTTAATCAGCATATTAAGTGCAGATTTGCTGGCACGATAGCCATACCAACCACCTAATCTGTTTTCACTTATGCTGCCAACCCTGGCACTAAAAAACACCAGTTTGGAAGGTTTAGAGCCTTTGAGCAACTGTTCCACATTTCTTAGCCAGATAGCAGGTAGTATTGTATTAGTAGTGAAGTAAAAGCTTAGTTGCTCCTTCTGAATATCTTCCAAACGTTTTTCAGGCGAGATTTGTTGATTATTAGCACCTGGAGCGTGTAAGGCACCTATACAGCAGACAACTAGACTAAATTGGCCACCCGCGTGCTTGAGCTGTAGACAATAGTCTGCAACCAAAATTTCATTTTCAGAATCAAGGCTATAGTAGTGCACACCTTCAATAGGTGACTTAGGCAGGCTACGAGAGACTGCATACACATGTTCATACTTACCTGATTCATACAGCTGTTTTACCAGCGTTTGTCCAATGCCACCTGAAGCACCGATCACTAATGCATTACCTTCAGACATCAATTTTTCCGCCTTTTGTTTCGCATGGCACACAACGTTTTTTGCCGGTGATAAAATAAGAGATACTGTGACGATGTTTAGCGAATATGTTGTAGGCGACATCAGCAAACCATTTTATGACCGGCCATCTTAGCGGCGCATATACCCAGCCTTTACCTACCAGTTTCCAAGCCAAATAAGTGACGTCCAATCCACTAATCAAACTACCATCAGCCAAATAACCGTGGATACGGGCATCTAACGCCTGCCAGTCTAGGTGTGGATAGTCTGTAGAGAAGGAAGGCTCTTGAATATCGATAAAGGTGATATTTTTTTGTTTATCTAATTGTTTTAACTTGTTCATTTCTATAGAACATAGAGGACAATAACCATCATAAAAAATAGTTAGGGTAGAAGACTGCATCATTTATTTAGCATAGTCATTAGGATTATATAAATATTACGTTAATAGGTGCGTAGTGGATTACATTAATTCAAGCTTATTTTACTAGCTGCCCTCGTTTTCTAATTAAATTATCGCTCAAGACGATTTTTACAAGTGGTTCAGGCTAGTCGAACCACTTTTTTTGTATCGGTAAGCTGAATAAAAGTGGAGCAAACATCTGGTAATGTGCTCGATTTTGCAGACACTGAACGTTGTTTAAGTACACGGCCTTCCAAGGGTCGTTAACTAGCCATAAGGTGTTATTAATCACAGCAACACCTTCTATAGAGGCATTGTCCATGGCTTCGTAGTTTTCACATCCTTCACTGTTTGTTTGAACCTCAGCAAAAAAATCCATAGGTAAAATGACCGTTTCATTTTTTCCGGATAAATCTACCACCCATAATGTTTGATCATTTCTGGCAGCCACCAGCAAAAACTCTCGACCATCAGGTGTTTGATAGTAGTCCATGCCGTTAATGGGATGATTACCACTATCAAAAATTGGTAACTTCACAGTAAAGGATGCCACAACTGCAAATCCATCTGATTGCCAAAACTCACTGTTCATTTGTAGAGAAAAAATCCTGGCTTGTTTGTTAATGTCTTTTTCGAGGCCTAAATACAATGTGCGAGCTTGACCAAATGCAAGGGCTTCAACCCCATCATTAGGGAAATCGCCAATCTGCATATCAGCACTAAATTGGAGCGGGCGAATATGGGTAATCAGCAGCGTATTATTTGTTTGCAACTCCAGTCTGACAAGCAATGTAGGATAATCTGTTGAGCCTGTATTTTCATACTTTTCTTGGCAAGCCTCTGACATCGGATCGGCATATGAGGCATCTTCTGTGACCACATAAAATACTCGTTCATCATCAGGATCAACAGCTAATGCTTCTAGATCAGGGTTGTCGCTGATGTAATCGGCAAAGCAGCTTGTTTTCAATTCTTCAGACAAAACCATTAGGAAATCAGGGCCGTTTAACAGCGTACCATTTTTAGTAATGCTTCTTAATCGCAAACGCTGTGAAGGATCTGCACTCCGATCGCTCAAAGTCAACAACCCATCACGCCACTTTACTAAGCCAGATGTCTGTGGATCAAGCATCACTTGACCATTTTTTTCCGTAATCCAATGGCCATTGACTTGCAAGTTTTGTTCTATTGTTACTGAATCAAGACTTTTTCCACAACTAGCCATTAAGCTGCAAATCCCAACGATAACAACCACATACTTTCTCATTTACGGCCTAATCCTACTGTTATTTTTTTTAAAAAAGAAGCCAATATTCCCTCACTCAAAATTATGAAGGTATATAATATTAACGCCATTGGTCGTTATTTATTATCACTTTGACAAGTCATGTGGGAGCAGCAGTTAATGAAATATTTAAAGTAAATGTAAAAAATGTAAAAAGTCGCGCTACAATATTTTGTTTTGTATTGCAGCTGTGTATGGTTATTTTTTATTTTGAGCGTAAATTTTGAAATTAACGTGTTTGATAATGTCAGCAAGCTGAGTAATTTCCATAAGTAGTTAAGCCAACAAAAACATAAAAATTTTTGATTAGTAAAACTAGCATGATTTATAAAGAATGTGTGAAAAAACCAGTAAATAAAGGGTATGTCTAGACAGTACAAATGATAAATTTTTCGTTTAAAAAGTTTGCAAAAACACCCTAAAAATTGCCATACTTGACTGTTTAAACAAGCAGAATTATAGCCAATCTTAGACTACTGCTGACGCGGTGACCTTCACAAATATACATTTGCAAGTAATAGGAAGCGTTATTAATGTGTATTGTCTATCTATCAAATGAAATGAGCTCTAACTCGTACAATCACTTATTACGTATTAGCTATTGTTTGTGAACAACCCAAATAATCTCTCTTTTTTATATATACATCAAATAGGACTTCATGATTAATAACGAATTAAAAATTGGCATATTTTACGGTTCAACCACTTGCTACACTGAAATGGCAGCCGAAAAAATTCAAGTTAAATTCCACGACTTAGTGGGCACTGACTGTGTTGAATTATTTAATATCAAAGACAATGCGTTATCAAAAACAGAAGAGTTCGACATCCTTATTTTTGGCATTTCCACCTGGGATTTTGGCGAATTACAAGAAGACTGGGAATCCACTTGGCAAGATATCGCAGGCCTGAACTTAGTCGACAAAACCGTGGCCATTTTTGGTTTAGGCGATCAACTTGGTTATGCAGAGTGGTTTCAAGATGCATTAGGCATGTTGCACGACGAATTGCTTCTATTAAGTTGTGACTTTATTGGTTACTGGCCTAACGAAGGATATGACTTCATAGCCTCAAAAGCCCTAACCGAAGACAACAGTTTTTTTGTTGGTTTGAGCCTTGATGATGAAAACCAATATGAATTAACTGATGTTCGTATCGACAATTGGTGCAATCAGTTAATAGATGAAATAAAAACGTTGTAGCCATCACGTTGCAATCTCCTGATTCTCGTATACATAAACCTTATTATCGTAACGGACCCTCTCACCGAGACGGCGCCGATGTTAGCTTTCAAGATATTGTTAAATTTTTTGGTTTTCGTACTGTCACTATTGGTAAATGGGTCACGGCTGCAGAGCAGCAAATTGCTGCCAACCTATTTTTTGATGCTTTGTGCGATTTAATGGATATTTTACAGGTGCCGGAGGCAGTAATTTCTCTTAACGGCAGCTTGTCCTTGGCTTTTGGCAGCGGTGGGCGAAAGCATAGCAGCGCCCACTATGAGTCAAATACCAAAAAACTAGCCCTAGCGAAAAATGCTGGAGGCGGCGCACTTGCCCACGAATGGTTCCATGCTTTTGACCATTACATTTGTGACAAATTATTTTTTCAGACATCTCATGAGCAATTTGCTTCTCAGTGTTGGTTACAAGACAAACCTCAAATATCACACCAACTAAATGAAAAACTCAGTCTGTGTTTTGAAGCAATATTTTTAGGTACAGATATGAGTCAGCCTAATGATTACGTCAAGCGCAGCGCGCAAGCAGATAAATTATTGAAAACATTTTATTACGCTCGTCCACAGGAACTCGGTGCACGAGCATTTGAGGCATGTATTCAGGACCATTTTACTAAAAATGCTTTTCTAGTCCAAGGCACGATACAGAGCCCTGAAGCCAAAATGGGGATTTACCCAGTTGCAGAACTCAGAGCAACAATTTCTCATAATCTAATGGATTACTTCTATCATTTAGGTCGAGCTATGAAAAATGAAAAGCCATAAACTGGTTTATATCTCAATAATTGGAATGTTTGAAATCTACTCCCTTCCAAAGCCAACGAAAACTTGGTATTAACCTAAACGCTAAATAATACGATTTGCTGCACTTGGCAGGAGCAGACCAACAGTTTCGTTGATGTTTTTGAAATGCTAAAGATCTGACAATAACAAATCAATAGTATCTTGTAGACGCAGATAGTTAACTATTGACGCCTTCTAAGCCAAACTTAGATAGGAGAGCTTAAGCCATATATAAAAATTACCAACTATCGAATTACTTAAATATTTTAGTCCAAATTATTAATGAATATACTTGGTATTAGATGGAATTTTAATAAGATAATATAAATATATTAACTTATTAAATATTATAATTATCAGCTACCTTTATCGCCTCAATTTAAATTCAAGTTGTTTTTCACTAGCATGTTGTGAACTCACATAAGTAATAGATGCATATTTCTATGGCGAAGGTAGTATCTATTCTGGATAAAATCATTGGCCTCATATTCAATGCACTTTGGGGCTTTACAAGTTTCACCCAGACTATTTTGATAATAAGTTAAAGATAAACTACCAATCTCTACTCAGAGTAACAAATTGTAAAAACCTACTGGATTATTTTTTTCATTTGGGGCACGCTATGGTTAAGTCGAAAAACATTACACACTAGAGTTTTGTTAATGTTATGCTAATTAACAAATGCTCTAAGCCTAACTGTCTTTGTAACAGACAGTCTCGTTTTAACCCAATTGGCGATTTATACCGATGAAAAGAAAAAAACACGGCAGTTCTGACGACGAAGCTGCAATTGATATGACTCCCATGTTGGACATAGTGTTCATCATGCTCATCTTTTTTATTGTGACCACTTCTTTTGTAAAAGAGAAAGGTTTAGAGGTTAGTCGTCCTAAAGATTCTAAAACGCCTCCACCACCTAGTATTGTTAAGTCTTTATCTATCCGAGTTGAAGAAGACGGTACTATTGTAGTCAATGGTCGGCAGGTAGATATCCGTCGAGTTGAAGCCAGTATTCAAAGCTTCTTGGCTGAAAATAACCAAGACACGGCTGCTGTTCAGGCTCATCCAAAATCTAAACACGGCGATGTGACTGAAGTCATTAACGAAGTGAAAAGAGCGGGTATCTCAAACGTGTCAGTATTAGTCAGCAAATAAAACCAAACTAATAAATATAAATCATTACAAAGCCACTATTCACCGAGTAGTGGCTTTTTTGTAGCTGATAAATAGTGACTCATATTTATTCAAGATCTAGAGGCTCTGGTGAAAGTATGATACCTGTACTGTCAGCATACAAATGATCTTCTGGCAAAAATGTTACACCGCCAAAATTAACTGCCACATCCATTTCCCCAGTTTCTTGGTCGTCTGCACTAACCGGAATTGAGGCTATAGCATGAATACCAATATTTATTTCTTCGAGATCATCTACTTCACGCACACTGCCATAACAAACGATCCCTTCCCAACCATTATCAAAGGCCAACTGTGCAGCACTAGAATCAATCAGAGCTCTACGCATAGAGCCACCACCATCGATTAACAGTATTTTACCCAATCCTGGCTGCTGTAATGTTTTTAGAACCAGTCCTTTGTCTTCAAAGCATTTTATGGTGGTAATGACACCGCCATAAGAAGCCCGTCCTCCAAAACTCACAAACATGGGTTCAACCACGTCAACACTGTCGGCAAAAACGTCACAAAGAATAGAAGTATTGTAATCCATGTTTGTTCCAAATGTAGCTGAATCAAGTTTGAGTATACTGCTAGTACAGAGCAAATCCAGCGTAAAAAGGGATTTGAGGCCGTTTATCACTGTCACGAAGCCTTTGTAAAAATGTCACCTAATCATCATTGCACCTGCATACATTCCCTAACAACGCTAACAGTAAAGACTTTATTAATGAAATCCTCAACGCAACAAGATAAAGCATCGTTTTATTAGATATTTAACCTCACAATTTATAGAGACTGCCTTTGAATAAAGTGGCGGTCCAAAACTGGCGATGACCAACTTTACTTCATACTCTGCATGATGGTTGGGATCAAAAAATGGAGCACTACTACTGTACTTTTGATTGTTGGCTTACATGCTAAAAATTCCTATCACCATTTTTCTTAAATAAGGCTTAAAACCTGAAAGGTCCTATCATTGTGTTTGTTAACTTCATGCCCATATCATGTTGCCTGATAAGCTTAGCCAACCCTTTGGAAATAATACGGTCGCTTTTTTGTTGGCATCTTTGATTGCTTATTTTTACTTGGCCTCAAGCATCTATGGCGCCAGAATTTTTTTAAGTATTCACTACCCCAGGGATATTTTAGCGGGTGCACTCTTGGATTAAGCAATTCTGCAATAAACTTCTGGATACTATGGGATCAAACGTCAGGGACAGTTTGAACGTTATCGAATGCGCATATTTTTCAGCATCTGATTATGTGCCCGTTTATTTAAGATGTAAACGTTATTGAAAGCTAGAAAAAAGGTGACTCATCGGAAACAATTCTTTTTTAACCTGACTAAAATACCTTGATAAATTTTTAATTAAAAAAGCTATGGAAACATACTGAAAAATTATATACGTCACTGTGGCTTCAAGTGAAATCCCCCCCTAAAGTCATCTATCAACTCTCTTGGTTACATCATTAATTTGGCGCCAGTTAAGCATGCCTGATATTAATTAAAACTCCTTGCCATCTTGGTTATTTCATATTGCATAAAATATGTAATTCTACACCTAGCACCTCTTTGTTTTTATCCTCGGTAATGACATGATTACACTACATAAACTAATGAGACTGGTGAGATGGTAAACGTAGCAAAAATGAAAGTAATTGGCCTAGCTTTATTGGGGGTATTCGTACTCACTGCTTGTGGTCAAAAGCTTGCTTTATATTTACCTGAAGAGCCGATCACAAACAATACAACATCGGACTCAGAACCTTCAACTGACTCTGCCGAGCAAGGAAAAGATTGATATGGACTACTTTGCCTATAAAAATCAACAACTGTTTGCTGAGAATGTAGCACTTGAAACCGTAGCTAAAACTTACGGTACGCCATGTTACGTATATTCAAAAGCCACTATTGAACGACATTGGCATGCATTTGATAGAGCAGCGGGCAGCCAGCCGCACTTAATTTGCTACGCAGTCAAAGCTAATTCAAATTTGGCCGTATTAAATGTGATGGCCAAACTGGGCTCGGGATTTGATATTGTTTCTGGTGGTGAACTAACTCGTGTTCTCAAAGCAGGTGGAGATCCCAGTAAGGTGGTATTTTCTGGGGTCGGTAAAACCCATGATGAAATAGCCCTAGCCTTACAACATAATATTAAGTGTTTTAATGTTGAGTCACGCAGTGAATTGACTCGTATAAACGAAGTTGCTGAGCAAGTTGGTAAAAAAGCCCCCATTTCGATCCGTGTTAATCCTGATGTAGATGCTAAAACTCACCCATATATTTCTACAGGCCTTAAAGACAATAAGTTTGGAGTCGAACGCCAACAAGCTATTGAAATTTATCAATATGCCCATAGTTTACCCTTTTTAAATGTGGTTGGCATCGATTGCCATATTGGTTCACAGCTAACTGATTTAACGCCTTTTGTTGATGCTTTAGATATATTACTTGTCTTGATAGACGAATTAGCAAAACAGGAAATCCATATACAACACCTTGATGTAGGTGGTGGATTAGGTGTGACGTATAACGATGAAGAGCCACCTCATCCAGACCAATATACACAAGCCATAACCGAACGTTTAAAGGGCCGAGAAGAACTTTTAATTATATTCGAACCTGGCCGAGCAATCATGGCTAATGCCGGTGTGTTGTTAACCAAGGTAGAGTTTCTAAAACAAGGGGCAGAGAAAAATTTTGCTATTGTTGATGCTGCAATGAATGACCTTATTCGTCCGGCGCTATACTCAGCATGGCAAAATATTATTCCATTAAACGCTGGTCTTGCAAGAGAAAAGGCCGTTTATGACGTAGTAGGCCCCATTTGTGAAACCGGCGATTTTCTTGGCAAAGGCCGTGAGTTATCCATTGCACCTGACGACTACCTTGCAGTTCGCAGTGCTGGCGCATACGGTTTTGTTATGGCTTCTAATTATAATAGTCGATGCAGAGCCGCAGAAGTGTTAATCGACGATAATGATATGCACTTAGTCAGAGAACGAGAAAAAATAGAACAATTATTTTCGAGTGAACACTTACCAACATAAATATTTTTTTTTGCTTATTGTATTAATTTAATAAATATTGCGATTATTTAGTCTGTATCTAGTTAAAGACATAGTCAGTCTTTCGCTGAAATGATATAACTATTTTTATAATATTTAACACGTAAGTAATAGTACGTGTTGACAAAAATTTTAGCTAAGTAGTCGCAATGCAAATCCAGTTTTCAAAGATGCATGGTCTGGGAAATGATTTTGTTGTTATTGATAACGTAACGCAAAACGTATTTTTTTCTAAAGAGAAAATCCAACAACTCTCAGACAGAAATTTTGGTATAGGATTCGATCAACTCTTGATGGTCGAGCCTCCTTACGACCCTGAGCAAGATTTTCATTACAGGATATTCAACGCCGATGGCTCTGAGGTATCACAGTGTGGAAATGGTGCTCGTTGTTTTGCTCGCTTTGTAAAAATGAAAGGCCTCACCAACCGTAATAAAATTGTGGTGAGTACTAAAGCCGGTCGTATGGTCCTCTATCTAGAGAAAGATGGGCAAGTTACAGTGAATATGGGTGTACCCGAATTTGAGCCAAACTTAGTGCCGATAAAAGCCAATAAACGAGAAAAAGTCTACATATTAAGGACACAAGAACAAACATTTTTTTGTGGGGTTGTTTCAATGGGTAATCCACATTGTGTGTTGTTGGTAGACGATGTACAAACGGCAGATGTTGAAACAATGGGCCCACTACTTGAGAAACACGAACGTTTTACTGAAGGCGCTAATGTTGGTTTTATGCAGATTATTAATCACAACCATATTAAACTGCGTGTCTTTGAAAGAGGTGTGGGCGAAACATTAGCTTGCGGTAGCGGTGCTTGCGCAGCAGTGGCTGTAGGTCAATTACAAAATAGATTGAGTAAAGACGTAAGAGTTGATTTGCCTGGTGGCAGTTTAAAAATACGTTGGCAGGGCAATGACAATGTATTAAGAATGACAGGCGCCGCTGAACATGTTTTCGATGGATATATAAACCTATGAGCAAAGAGTCGCAAAAATAAAATGGAACCAACGACTGTATTTAAAGCTGAAAACTTAATAGACGCTGAGCAAGTAGCTGCTTACCTTATTGAAAACCCGAGTTTTTTCACTCAGTTTCCGCAAATTATTGAGCACATTAGGATTCCTCATACACATAAGGGCAGTGTATCTTTGGTGGAGCTGCAAAGTGAACAGCTGCGTAAAAAAGTGAGAAGCCTGAGCCATAAGCTAAATCAACTCATTTCTATTGCCAAACAAAATGAAGCCATTTATCGCATCTATGCAGATTTAAACTTGCGCATTCTAAAATCTACCAACCTTGATGACCTCAAATTTATTTTAGAAGAAGTCATTCAAGAAAATCTACAGTTGTCATCCGTCACCTTAAAACCTTTTAAAGGTGCTCATGCTTTACCTGAAATCCAACGACGTCTGTTTATCGAAAAACGTTTTAAAATACACAAATTTTTCTTTGGCCGTTTAAGTGACCATGAACGTAAATTATTGTTTGCTGATCAGGAAGCTAACTCAGTTGCTCTATTACTCATAGGTGATTTAGGAGAGCTCGGGATTTTAGCAATAGGTAGCAAAGATCCGGGACACTTTAACCCAGATATGGATACCTTACTGATTACCCAACTGCAGCAATTTTTGGGTGTTTTACTGCCTAAAATGCTGACTTATTAGCCAGTTAAATGACAGAACCAAGCCTGCATACTTGGATAGAAAAATATCTTAAGCACTTGAGGTATGAAAAAAATCTAGCTCATAATTCCATAGAAAATTATCACCGCCAGCTAACAGTATCCTTTATTTCACTTGAGATAAAAAATTGGTCGACATTTAATACATCAGCTGTACGAAATATTCTAAACGAAGCGCGTAAAAGTGGCTTAAGCTCCCGTTCAATTGCTTTACGTTTATCTTCTATTCGAGGTTTTTGTGCCTTTTTAGTTCAGCAAGGTCAACTAGAGCAAAACCCAGCAGCATTAATTCAAGCACCTAAACAAGCCAAACCATTGCCAAAACAATTGAATGTAGACGAAATGCATCAATTGCTGGATATTAAAGAAAATAATCACCTAGCTATACGTGACAAGGCCATGATGGAGCTTATGTATAGTTGTGGCTTACGTTTATCAGAATTAGCTAACCTTAATATCAGGAGCCTTCAACCTGATGGACAACTAAGAGTTATAGGCAAAGGTAGTAAAGAACGTTTGTTACCAATTGGTCGAATTGCCTTAGAAGCACTAAACTGTTGGCTGAAAATAAGACCCAAACTAGCGGTAAGTCAAGAGCCAGCAATATTTGTTAGTATGCTCAAAAATAGAATTAGTACACGTCAAATAGCTAAACGTATGAAATTGTGGGCTACTCGGCAAAATCTAGAACAATCTGTAAACCCACATAAATTAAGACACAGTTTTGCTACACATATTCTAGAGTCAAGTTCAGATTTAAGAGGAGTACAAGAGTTATTGGGGCACGCCAATTTATCTACAACCCAAGTGTATACTCACTTGAACTTTCAGCATCTGGCCCACGTATACGATAGTGCTCATCCTAGAGCGAAAAAGCTAAAATAACCAACACATTAAAAAAGAACGTATAGTCCTAAATGATTTATTATAAAAAACTCAATCCAATTCAAGCGATTACATTCGACTTAGACGACACCCTGTATGAAAATACGAGTGTAATAGTCGAAGCAGAGCGTTCATTAATTGAATTAATGCATAATCAATACCCTGCCACTAAAAATGTAAACAAAGGTTTCTGGCGCACTCAACAAAAATCACATATTTTAGCTAATCCATTATTAAAAAACGATATGGGTGAATTGCGTCGATTATCCCTAAAGTCTGGCTTTATGGAACTAGGGTTATCAGGGAAAGAACTAAATGCAGCAACCACACTGTGCTTTGAACATTTTTACTTTCAAAGAAGTAACTTTATTTTAAATAGAAATATTCATTCTTTATTAAAAAAATTATCCGACAAGCTGCCTTTAGTAGCAATTACCAATGGCAATGTTGACTTAAAACAAATTGGCCTTAATGAGTATTTTTGTGCCTGTTTTAAAGCCAGCTTAGGACTACCGATGAAACCAGATAGGGCCATGTTTGATGCAGCCCAAGCTCACCTGAATATACCTCACGCAAACATTTTACACGTAGGAGATAATTTGCCAAAAGACATATACGGAGCTCTTAGAGCAGGTTATCAAACGGCTTGGTACGCTGAGGATAGAAGTATGAACATGCGTAATGAAAATGCACAAGTATTACCTCATGTGCAGCTAAGCCAATTAACCCAGCTGTTAGACCTTATTTAAAACGTTTTATCAAAAAACCAAATAAGAAAGAACGGACCTAATCTTCTAATATATTTTGTTGCATAGTTTCGCAAGGTTTTTGACAGGTAGGTTTACCAACAATCCTAGCAGGGATACCGGCCACTGTGACATGCGCTGGCACATCACTGAGTACCACGCTACCTGCACCTATTTTTGCGCCCTCACCTATATTGATATTACCTAAAATCTTAGCGCCGGCCCCTATCATTACCCCTTCACGCACTTTTGGATGACGATCGCCTGCTTCATTGCCAGTACCGCCGAGAGTGACAGACTGCATAATGGACACATTATTCTCAATGACCGCAGTTTCTCCCACCACAATTCCAGTCGCATGATCGAACATCACACCTTGACCTATTGTTGCCGCAGGATGAATATCAACCGAAAACGCTTCAGAATTACGGCTTTGAATAAACAAAGCTAAATCCCTGCGACCAGCCAACCAGAGTTCATGGGCTAATCTGTGGACTTGAATGGCTTGAAAACCTTTAAAGTTCAATAATACGGTAAGAAATGAACGCACCGCAGGATCGCGCTTAAACACAGCTTGAATATCGTAAATTGCAGCTTCTACTACTTCGGGGGTCATTAAATAACTCTGTTCAAACATTTCTCTGACAGATAGGGCACTCATGACATTGTCGGCCAGTTTGTTAGACAAAATAAAGCTTAACGAAGTTTCAAAATTGTGATGAGCCAAAACACAAATATGCACATAACTCGACAACATAGGCTCTTTATCAACGAGTTGTCCTGCTTCCTCTTTGAGTTGTTGCCAGAATTCAATACTCATTATCTCTCCTAATATCTACACTTTAATCTAACTAGATAATCTATGTTGGGTTAAGTTTAGTGTATTTAAACACAGTGTTACTGATATACTAAAAAAAGACTTTTCTAATATATTTTTTTGTAATGGATGTATCTCGACTTCTTGACCAGTTAAACGACAACCAACGTGATGCAGTTGCAGCACCTGCATCTGACATGCTTATTTTAGCCGGTGCTGGCAGCGGTAAAACTCGAGTTTTAGTGCATCGTATTGCATGGCTAATGGAGGTTGAGGGTATTGCTCCATACGGTATTTTAGCAGTAACTTTTACCAATAAAGCCTCCAAAGAAATGCGTGGTCGCATAGAACAATTACAGGGCAGTGCACTGAATAATATGTGGATTGGTACCTTTCACGGTATCGCTCACCGTTTATTGCGTAGCCATCATGCTGATGTAGGCCTACCCGAAAACTTCACTATTTTGGACTCAGATGATCAATATCGATTAATAAGGCGCGTACTCAAAAGCTTAAACCTTGACGAGAAGCACTGGGCTCCAAAACATATACAGTGGTACATCAACGGCAATAAAGACGAAGGATTACGTCCACAGCACATCGAAACACACGGTGATGCGACTCAACAAAAAATGCGTGAAATTTATCAGACCTATCAACAGACATGCGATAGAGCTGGGTTGGTTGATTTTGCTGAATTACTACTCAGAGCACATGAACTATGGCTTAACAATCCGGCGGTGCTACTACATTATCAAAAACGCTTTAGAGCGATTTTGGTAGACGAGTTTCAAGACACCAATAATATTCAGTATGCTTGGTTACGCATACTTGCTGCTCCTAGCAATAATATGATTATTGTTGGCGATGATGATCAATCAATTTATGGTTGGCGCGGCGCCAATGTAGAAAACATTCAACATTTTTTGCGAGATTTTAAAGATGCGAAAACCATAAAGCTTGAGCAAAATTATCGCTCTACTGGTAATATTTTAAAAGCAGCCAATGCAGTAATCGATAACAATCAGGGTCGACTAGGCAAAGAACTATGGACAGAAGATAGTCCTGGTGAACTTATTTCTTTATATGCTGGATTTAATGAGTTGGACGAAGCTCGTTTTAACATTGCACGAATAAAAGAATGGCGAGACACTGGCAACGCTTTGTCTGATTGTGCAATTTTATATCGTAATAACGCTCAATCACGTGTTCTAGAAGAGGCATTGTTGCAAGAGTCTATTGCCTATCGCATATATGGTGGCTTACGATTCTTTGAGCGTCAAGAAATTCGAGATGCATTAAGTTATCTACGTTTAATTAATCAGACGATAGACGACGCTGCGTTTGAAAGAATTGTAAATACACCCACTCGTGGCCTTGGTGATAAAACCCTGTCGCAAATTCGCGAACTTGCTCGCGATTCAGAATTATCAATGTGGGATGCCAGTACCCAAATACTTGCTGAAAATCGACTGACAGGTCGTGCTTCTAATGCCCTCACCTCATTTACTAAATTAATCACGCAGCTATCACAAGACATAGCAGACTTTCCCTTAGAACAACAAGCTGATCATGTGATCAAACACTCCGGCTTATTTGCTATGTACAAAGCTGAAAAAGGCGAAAAAGCACAAGCTAGAATTGAAAACCTCGAAGAACTGGTCACAGCTTGTAAACAATTTGTAGTGCCAGAAGAAGCAGATAACATGACACCAATGTCTGCATTTTTAGCACATGCGTCCCTAGAAGCAGGAGACAATCAAGCCGATAAACATCAAGACGCTGTACAAATGATGACAATTCACACTGCAAAGGGTCTAGAATTTCCATTAGTGTTTATGGCTGGTGTTGAAGAAGGCATGTTCCCAAGCCAGATGAGTAATGAAGAACCCGGAAAAATAGAGGAAGAACGTCGCCTTTGTTATGTGGGCATGACAAGAGCCATGCAAAAGCTATATATCACTTACGCCGAAAACAGAAGAGTATATGGCCAGGACAAATATCACACCCCCTCCCGTTTTATCAAAGAAATCCCGAGCGATTGTATTGAAGAAGTTCGTTTAAGAACAACCATATCTCGGCCAGTCCAAAATCGATTTACGCCAGTCACGGGGCATACTGCTTTCGAATCAACAGGTTTCCAATTAGGTGAAAGAGTATCCCACCCTAAATTTGCAGAAGGCACGGTGTTGAATTACGAGGGCAGTGGCGAACATGCAAGAGTACAAATCAACTTTGATGAATTTGGCAGTAAATGGTTGGTTATGTCATTTGCAAAACTAACGAAAGTCTAATTCTCCAAGGTTAAAATGCGTTAATTTATTAAATTTAGTCCCTGACACAATATATTAACTCACGCAACGCAACGTTTTCATCACTGAAAACAGCAAAATAGTATGAATAAGGTGGGTAGTCTTATATTCAAGGTTAAGTTGCGTCTTGCTTGCACAACTAGTTGAGTGGAAGCCAAACATGTTTTTTCTAGTTCGGCCCCACAAGAATATCTTTTGAAATGGTTGACTTTAATTAACCAGACCCGCCAAATTATGAAGGTATCGACTTTATGATTGAATCTTTTTAACCACCATAGTGGCAACCGGTAGACTCGATAAATAAACCAGAACTATTATTTTTATTAAAAATTGTGGAGCGCATTCCTCAAGAAAATACTCAGTTCTATGATTACCTGACACGTTTAATGCGTTAATGGGATAAAAATAAAAAGTAGGGATGTTAATAGTTAAGGAGTCAGTAGACATTCCATGACCGCTTTACTTAAACGACATAATCTTATCACCTTTGAAGCGATGGATGCAGAGCAAGGTATTGACGTCTTGTTTAACAACTCCCATATAAAGCTTGTGGTAATCGATTTAAATAAGCCATAAATTCCGTTGTTCATGGGATTTTTGAACTATGTAGAACCTGTTCATAAGAAGAATTTGGTGTCGCCGGCATGCCTTACAGATGCCTCAAGTAGTTTGTCTGCAAGACACATTAAAAATGCCACAACATATTACTTACATAAACCTTATTGCCACAAAGCATTTTTCGGGCGTATTATGCAAAAAGTTAAACGCTCGGAAAATACCAG
>JAWUXU010000151.1:0-15351 GCA_034111145.1 Paraglaciecola sp. | reverse complement strand
GGACTCGGATTAAGTCGTTCAAAAGTACGTCTTCAATAGGAATATCGATGTCTATATCATCCATTATAGCTCTAGCCGTTTTTCCCTGAAGACCAAAAAAGCGTTTGATAGCCTCAGAGGTTTTTCCTCGTGCCTTTACTTCAAGGGCCAAACCTAAATTAATCAAACCAATAATCATGGCAGTGGCTTCAAAATAGACATGTCGAGCCATTGAAGGAACCGTTTCTGGGGCAAACACCACCACCATGGAATATAACCATGCGGTACCGGTGCCTAAGGCAATCAGAGTGTCCATATTAGCGGAAAGATTTTTAAATGAATTCCAAGCTCCGATGTAAAAATGCTTGCCCGCAAACACCATCACACCCAATGTAAGCAAGCCAACTAAAAGCCAGACTAACCTCTCGGTGTCAGTATTCACGGTCATTTCACCAACAACCAAACTGTAAATCATTAAAGGCACACCAAGCACCAAAGCAAACGTCATATCTCGCATTAGCTTTTTATAATACTGCCAATCGGCTTGCTCTTTTTCATCTAAGGATTGCTCTTCGGACTCGCTAGTTGATACCTTAGCGTTATAGCCTGCCTGCTCTAAAGCTTGAATTAATTTAGTTACATCCACATTCGTTTTGACTTGCACAGTTCGCTGAGCGAAGTTCATCTGTGCTGAATTAACACCAGACACCGACAGCAATGCTTTCTCAATTTTACTCACACAACTAGCACAACTCGCACCGTTAATTATTAACTCATATTCGATCATTTCGCTTCCAGTCAAAGTTTCTTCCAAAGTCTCAGAGCGACTAGCCGTTTTAACGTTCGGCTGTTCTGATTCGGACTTGCAGTATTTGTGGAGACTTCCTGCACCTTCTTTGTGGCTATCAGTATTCATAAATCCTCATATTTAAAATCATTCACTCTGGCGTCTAGGTGAATTCATCTATCAAGTGGCAAATAACATTTCCACTTGGTTTTTCATCCGGTTTATCACCCCAATTTTCGACTGCGGCGTGCATTTTTTTTGAGTCTTTATGTGTATTGAAAACGTTGTTCAGTTTCATGTAGGCGGTTATCTATCCATCGCCTAACAGTTGGGCAAGGAGACTCTCCCTCGTCCGCTTTATGAAAAATCTGTTTAATGTCTTCTACTGAAAAACCTAAATCCCTTGCGCTCAATATAAAACGTAGACGGTTTTGCTCGTTTGGGCTATGGAATTTGCAACCATTTTTAATCGACTTTTGCGGATCCAACAAGCCAACTGGTGTGCAGTAGCGTATCAGGGCTTACACCGAGCATTTTCGCTAATTGTCTGACGTGCATTAACTGCTCTTCCCCACGTCTAGTTAATCAGGTAACCGTACAAAGTGTATTGGACTAACCGTAAACCTGTAAGTCGGACACAGCTCAAATACTTTTTAACACTCATATTCATACACTATTAATACCAACCCATGGACTGTTATATAGTCCAATGGGTTCTTTCTCTGACTGAGTGATACGACTACTTATGTTTATGTAGCATTTTGCTTTTTTCAGCAGTGTGTCCAATCATCTGACCCATCATTTGTTCCATCATTTGTAAGCGTTTCTCCATCATTTCCATCTTTTGTTCAGTGTGCATGGCGGCATCGCCTTTTTTCATTTTATGTTTGCCCATAGATTGACCTTTCCCCATCTCACTGCCGTGCATCATACCCATCATGCTCTCCATGTTAATAACATGTTGCTGCAACATTTCCTGACGCTTTTGTGGATCAGTTTCTTTCTTTACTTTTTCGAGCATGGTGTTCATTTCAGACATATGTGTTTGCATTTTTTCAATTTTAGCTTCGTCCATCATACCCATTGACATCTGTGCTTTATCAACATGTTGATCCGCATTCACAACAGCAAGTGGAGAGAGTGCTAACAAAGTGATTAACGTTAGGGATGTCAATTTTTTCATGTTTATTTCCTCTTGTTTTTTGGCGCGAGTATGCGCAGTTATTAATTGAATACTCTATAAAGTTTGATATGAAATACCTTAAACCTATGAGTTAATCACAGGTCAATCGTCTATTATTGACTTAAATATGCAGCTAAGGGGGGTGAAATAAAGACGAGTAAATATTGTTTTTGACGCTAAAGGTTAGATAGGATTTTTTAACGTCTTTGTCTTGTTCAATTGGAACTAAAATTAAGTTATATAACTCAATAAATAGATGACTTGGAACTAGCTCGGCGTAATAACCATCACCAAAACTGCATACTGAATGTTGGTCTTGTTCCGAATGAGTGATCACCGGCTCTTCATAATCCTCAAAGAAGGAAGTGATAACAGAAAATGATGTCACATAGTCTTTTTGCAAACTATATTTTATTGCATGTTCATGTGCCTTCACTGAATTAACCAGTAAAGCAACCATGCAAAATAGTGCGACAAATGACTTTCTCACTTGAAACTAACCCTCTTCGTTTTGTGTCATGAGATACTAGCTTTTACACAAAAAAAGGAATTGACCTAGATCAAGATTTCTCGGTAATTGGATGACAAGTTGATTACATTTTTGTTATGTAAACAATGATTTATCTGGTTATCTCCACTGTCAGTAATAGATATGCACCAATAACCTATATCTTTTTTCTGCAACTGACACAGTTCGTTTAACCTCGCACCTGTGTATAAACCAAGGATAGGTAGCCACTTCTGCCAGTTATTATTCGGGCTTCTGATTACTGAGTCAGAGAATATGCGCTTAAGGTCACGAGGATTAAATGGTGAACGTAAATCCCTCGCCTTTCGAGTATCTTTAAGCAGCATGCCATCGAATACATTGGTTGATGCATATCCATTCTTTATTGCCCACTTGAACAGCTCTGAATAACAGCCAAGCATGGTGTTAATGGTTTTAATCGACATTAGATGACTAGTGGGGATATCCATTTTCAGGATGCGATTAATGGGCTTGTCTTTGTACTCAGCCTTATTGTTAAGGTTGGATGGTAGCTTCTGCAAAGTATTTTTATTTGTTGAGCATCAACAGCACCAATATTTCTGAAGTCTTTATCATTGAGCATAGTAATCAGACTATTGTATATCACCTTGTAACCAAGATAGCTCTTCTCTGCCCACGCTTTAGTTCTTAGCTTTTCATCAATATATTTTTCAATGACATAAGACAGAAAATCACCTGTATCTTGGGAAAGGTTTAAACCTAGATATTGTTGAACTTTTGCTATTCGTTGCTTGTGAAAAGTTGGCTGAAACTTGTGAAGAGTTGCATGAATGATTTTAACTGCTTCGTGTTTCTTAATCGGATAAATCAAGGCTAAGGTTATGTTGATGTGCTCAACAAGCTGTAGGGCTTCAAGTTTATCTTTGGTGAGCAGAGATACTCTGAGAATAGCTTTGAACCGCTCTTCTGTATGTATAAATGTTGTTTTGATTTTTAACTAGGTTATGCATTGTAGTCAACCTATCTGGTCAACGAAAGCATACTAGTGATGATTAAATTCACCTGTATCATTTGATAAGAAAGAATTTACTCAAAAAATGGTGCCCGGGGCCGGACTTGAACCGGCACGCTATTACTAGCGAGGGATTTTAAGTCCCTTGTGTCTACCAATTTCACCACCCGGGCATCGGGGGTACTTACTAAACAAGTAAGCTGGTAATGATGTAAGTATTTGGAGGCGGAACCCGGAGTCGAACCGAGATACACGGATTTGCAATCCGCTGCATAGCCAATCTGCCATTCCGCCGTTCCGCTAAATACTTTTTGTAAGATAATAAATTACATATCAAACAGGGTACTAGTAGTGAAAGTAATTGGAGCGGGAAACGAGATTCGAACTCGCGACCCCAACCTTGGCAAGGTTGTGCTCTACCACTGAGCTATTCCCGCATAATCTACTCTACACTTACTTCAGCTTATACTGGTTGCCTTGCTAATCTTCTGCTTGGCTCCCTAAATCTGAGGCTGCATTTTACATTCAAAGTGTTGAGTGTCAACCACAAAAAACAGCTTTTTGAACTGACTGGCTGAATTTTGACTTAAACGCCTTAAATTTGCACAAAATGAATTTATCCATAAACACTTCACACATTTTTCTGGTCGTCCCATGCGGCTTTTGTATATACCAACATTGACCAGAACGACAGCACTGCGGCGAAATACAGTAAAATGTAGCCCAATGACACCCAATATATTTGTATGCCAATAAAATATTCCATTTCTGACAGTAAGCCAATTAGCGCTAACATTTGCGCAGTGGTTTTAGCTTTGCCTATAAAAGATACCTTGACTAAGTCTTGTTTGCCTTGTTGCCCCATCCATTCTCTTAATGCTGAAATATAGATTTCTCGCGACATTAATAAAATTGCAGGTATGGTTATCCAAGGTGTCTGGTATACGTGAGTGATCAACAATAATGCAGCGGCCACAATAAGTTTATCTGCCACAGGGTCTAAAAACGCACCAAATGCCGTGGACTGATTTAACTTTCGCGCTAGGTAACCGTCAAACCAATCTGTAATGGCTGCAAACCAGAATATAAATGCACCCGCTTGGTGTGCCCATTTCCAATCTAAAAAATAAACAAACACAAATACGGGTATAAGTAGCACTCTGACAATGGTAATGATATTAGGAATAGTCCACATCTAAGTTCTCTGTATTTTCTGTAATCGTAAAGTGAATGTATTGGGTTTTAAAACGAGGCTATTAACCCACATGTGATGGATTATTTCAATTGTGAATATGGTCATAGATAATTTCGGCTAGCTCTTCACTGATACCTGGCACATTGGCAATTTCACCTTTACTCGCTTGTAATATGCCGTGTAAGCCACCCATATACTTGAGTAAACTTTGCCTTCTTTTTGCACCCACGCCAGGAATGGACTGAAGTTTAGAGGTGGTTTTCTCTTTTTGTCGCCTTTGCCTATGTCCTGTTATTGCAAAACGGTGCGCTTCGTCGCGTATGTGTTGGATCAGATGTAAAGCGGCGCAGTCGCTGGCCATGGGAATGGTAGCGTGACTGCCCGCCATTATCAAAGTTTCGAGACCTGCCTTTCTACTGCTGCCTTTAGCGACACCAATTAATAGTGGTTTTTTTTGTTGTTTCCAATCCTCAAAGTAGGCCTCTGCTTGGGCAAGTTGTCCTTTACCACCATCAATAAACAAGATATCAGGAATTTTACTCTCGTCTTTTACATCTCGATACCGCCGCGCAAGTGCTTGCGCCATGGCGGCATAATCATCTCCAGGCGTTATTCCGTCGATGTTATAGCGACGATAATCGGTTTTATAGGGCCCTTCCCTATTAAACACCACACAGGATGCAACAGTTTGTTGGCCTGATGTATGGCTGATATCAAAACATTCCATGCGTTGAATAGGTTGTTCAAACTCTAAAATTTGTTCTAATTCAATGTAACGTGCAAACACCGATTTTTGATGGCTTTGCCGAGACTCTAAAGCCGTTTCGGCATTGGTATTGGCTAAGTTGAGGTAACGACGTTTTTCATCTCGTACCCCCTTATAAAATTGAACTTTACGGCCCGCTTCTTTACTCAACATCTCTTCTATTGCAGGTTGATCTGCTAGCTCGCAAGGGATCACGATTTGCTGGGGAATAATTTTATTACCTGCAAGGTAAAACTGTAAAATAAAAGATTGAAAGACTTCTGCATCACTCGACTGGGCGGGCACTTTTGGATAAAAACTTTTGCTACCAAGTAATTTATTGTCACGAACAAATAAGCCTTGAATAGTGGCAATACCATTACGATAGGCAAAACCAAATACATCCATTTCTTGTTGATTACCACTGACCCATTGTTGTTCTTGCACCTTGTTTAAGGCACCAATTTGATCACGATAGCGCGCTGCGGCTTCAAACCTAAGGTCGGTGCTAGCTTGTTCCATTTTACCCACCAATGAATCGATAACTTGTTTGTTTTTACCTTTTAAAAATAACCGCGCATATTGTACCTGTTGTGAATACTCTTCTTCGCTTACCAAACCTTCTACACAAGGGCCAGCACAGCGTTGTAATTGGTACTGTAAACAAGGACGAGTTCTGGCGCGATAATAACTGTCTTCACATTGGCGAATAGGAAACAAGCGTTGCATTGTACGCAAACTTTCGCGCACTGCCCAAGCACTGGGATAAGGGCCAAAATATTCGCCCTTAAGCTTTTTAGGGCCACGATGATTGCTTAATCTTGGGTGAGAATGGTCAGATAAAAAGATGAAGGGATAAGACTTATCGTCCCTTAACAGTACGTTATACCGTGGTTTGTACTTTTTTATGTAGTTGTTTTCAAGAATAAAGGCTTCAGCCTCACTGTGTACAACCGTGACATCCATTTCACAAATTTGTTTAACCAGTGACCGAGTCTTAATGCTATCAACATTACTTCGAAAATAACTAGCCACACGCTTTTTTAGGTTTTTCGCTTTACCCACATAAATTACTTCCTCTTTCTGATTGTACATCCGGTAAACGCCCGGTTGGTTAGTCAGATTCTTTAGAAAAGCTTGGTGGTCAAAAGGTTCGACAGTATTAATGCTCATTGAATTTAGTAAGATTACAATTGGTCAGTCAATATCAATTTATGCCGTAATGCTAGATGAGTAAGTTCAACATCTGTACTGACGTTAAGTTTATCAAACATTCTGTAGCGATAAGTATTAACTGTTTTGGCACTGATATTCAAGTATACGGCGATGTCTGGCACTTTCGCACCTTTAGTCAGCATTAGAGCGATTTCGAGCTCTCGTTCTGACAATTGTTCAAAAGGGTTACTGTCGTTCAGATTAAGTTGTCCAAGTGCAATTTGTTGGGCTATATCAGGCGACACATATTTTTGACCCGCAGCTACTTTATATATTGCTTTGATCATTTCTTCAGGATCAGAATTTTTGGTTAGATAAGCAAACGCGCCCATTTGCATTACTCGAGCTGGGATAGGATTTTCTTTGTGCACAGATAACACTATTACACGGGTATTTTCAGAAAAGCGTAAAATTTGTTTAGTGGCTTCTAACCCTCCAATACCGGGCATACTCATGTCCATCAAAACCAAGTCTGGTGCATGATTTCGGCAAAACTTAACTGCATCTTCGCCATTAATGGCTTCGCCCACCACTTCAAAATCGGATACGTCTTCTAAAATACGACGGATCCCTGTTCTGACTAATTCATGGTCATCTACTAACAGCAGTTTAATCAAGATATAGATCTCTTTGTTTTTAACGGTAAAAATGCGTACTGAGTCGGTTCCAACCTTGGATCGTATCTGCTAGTCCTTGTCCAATATTATACGCATAACATTGTTCAAACTGGCATCGAATAATCCATCTATTTTCACAATCTTTGATTAGCTTTGGTTTGCTAGGTTTTCCACCACAACGACAATTGAGCAGCGCATCAATGGCCACTTTTTTTGTCTTAGAATGATTGTTTTTTTGATTAAGAACGATCATATTTATCAATGAATAATATTACCGGTAACTCGATCATAAATGATTACATAACAAAACCATAATAAAAGTCGCGATAACTAGCATTGTTGGCATAACTTTTAACCTTTTACTTCGAACTATTAATTACTGATTCAAAAAAAATACTCGCCAGCTATCATTTGATACTATCAATACCATCATTACCATCATTAATAACCACACTTATTGACTAAGTATTGCCATGTTAGTCAGCGCCCAAATAAGCTTTTTTGGAGCTAGGGTCTTGTACAAATGTATAATGACTTAGCGTGTTAACTAAAGCTAAAATTACTGTAACCTACAATACGCTCTTTGACCTCTGCCACTTTAGTCATTCTTTTCTTTGATCATGTTAAGTGCCTTTATCAAGATATTATTAGGAAAAGCTAAGCGCTTAGCTAGCGAGAAAGTCAAAACTACCATCACAAATAAATAAGCTTAGCGTTAGATATTGTTAACTCTATCTACGCCGGCCAACATAGATCTTTACGGAATGACTTGAAGCATAAAAAAGTGATCATAGTGCATGGTAGTTTAGCTGGATTATATGCAGCATTTTTACTTGAACAGCAACGTATTCCATGTGTATTATTTGAAACTCAGTCTAGGCTGGGTAAAATAGTTTCAGGGGCCCAGAGCAAGACAGATACAGGCCACTACTTTGATTTATGCGCAACCTAGGTACTTGCACATCAAAAGAAGGTACAGCGTTTAATCAGACAATTTAATATTCCACTTTTCGAGCAATATGCAAGTGGTGACGTGCTTTATCAAAAAAAGCATCAGCAAAAACCTAGGGGGATAAAAGGCACAGATAATCTGCAATTGTTCAGAATACTAGGTGGTAGTAAGTCGCTCATATTTGCTTTACAAAGCACTCTTGACCAAAACAGTATCCATCTTAATCATATAATTACGAATATTAAAAAAAATGAGAACACGCAGTAATTGTCAGCCACACACAAAGGAATTGAGCAAAATTTCAGTGGCAACAAACTGATGATAGCTATGCCCTCAGGGATAATGGCTAAAAAACTTGCAAACAAAAAATGGGTATCGAGATTGTTACTCACCGTTCTTCAAAACACACAAGTTTGGATGGCAGGTCAAGCCAAATTTGTGGTGGGTTATGACAAGCCATTTTGGCGTAAAAAAAGACTAACAGAGCGATTATTAAGTCAATCAGAACCCATGATTGAGGTGCATGATGCATCAACTAGTACCGATATAAACCATAGATTATTCGGTTTTATTGGTTGACCTGCATCACGCAGAAGCCTAATGACAAAACAACAACTAATATATGCCTGTTTGGCACAACTTGTATCCTGTTATAGATCTGATGCCCACAATTTCAGAGAGTTTTATTTTAAAGACTGGGCCGCTAAAACATTTACTCACACTGCAAACAACAAAATTGAGGAATATCTACATCCGCAGTTTAGATTATCCAATCATCCGCAAGAACTTCGTTTTCTCAACTTGCACCTCATAGGCAGTGAATTTGCGAAAATTGATCCAGGATACCTAGAAAGTGCTATCGATGCAGTTGACCTGAGCGCCTCTCACTTGCACTTTTAATTTGCAGGATTTTGTATTTCAACCTCTTTACTAGCCAACAGTAAAACCCCTCTTATTTTTCTTCGTGTTCTGACGTTAAAAGTCAGTTGACGCTTAACTTGTCTCCTCGCAAGACGTGTACATATATTAATTGCATCGTACAAATCTTCAGCTGTTTCTTGCACCACAATCGAGCTATTGCTATTAATCTTGACAATGATTTTACAACACTTATCATCGCCCCCCTTAGGACTAATAACATCGGGTAAGTCAACATTAATGCTAATGATTTTAGTTTCATATCTGCTAATCATGACTTGCACTTTGGAATTTATATACTTGCTTAGCGGTTCTGTTAAGGAAAGATGTCCAGACTGAATATGAACTAACATGAAGAAAACCTCTAATTTACGATAATGTGTTTATCACCACAATTACGTGCGGTGAATAATGTAACTTGCAAACTTAAACTAGCAACATACAATACAAAGGAAAAATCGTTAATTATTTATCAAACCTATCGGTAAAATCGATGATTTAAATTTTGTGTGGGGTATACAAATGACCATTAAGCTTAATTACAAACACTTACATTATTTTTGGATGGTTGCTCATGAAGGCAGCATTGCTAAAGCGAGTGAAAAGTTACATATTACTCCACAAACTATAAGCGGCCAGCTTTCGCTGTTGGAGAACAGTATCGGGAATTGCTTATTTGAAAGAGAAGGCCGTGGTTTGCGCCTAACCGAAACAGGACGTTTGGTTCTCGGTTATGCGGACGACATTTTTAATTTGGGCAGAGAACTAGGCGATGTATTGCGCGGCAACCCTCAACTAGGACCCGCTGAATTTATAGTCAGTGCTGCCAGTGCATTACCAAAAACTATAGTACAAAAAATCATTGAACCCGGATTACAAATTGATCAAAACATCAGCCTAACAAGCCGCGAAGGGCCAGTCGAAAGTATTTTAGCTGACTTAGCTGTCCACAAAGTAGATATGGTACTCAGTGATACACCTTTAACCGGTTCTTTAAGTATCAAAGCATATAATCACAAGCTTGGTGAAAGTAGTTTGACTTTTTTTGCTATCAAAGCATTAGCCGAGAAATATAGAGCTGATTTCCCCCGCTCACTTAATCATGCGCCCATGTTATTGCCAACCTCACAATATGCTATACGCCGCTCAGTTGACTTCTGGTTTGATGAAAACAAGATTTACCCGAATATACGTGGTCAATTTGATGACAGCGCATTAATGAAATCTTTTGGTCAAGCAGGACTAGGGGTATTTTTTATGCCGACAAGCATTGCACAAGAAGTATGTTTTAACTTTAATGTAGAAATAGTTGGCAAAGTGGAAACACTTAAACAAACGTTTTATGCTATCACCGCTGAGCGTAAAGTTAAGCATCCAGCCGTAGCAGCCATTTGTGATACTGCCCGCACATTGCTGTTTGCTTAAAAAGGTCACCTTGATTTTTAGTATGATTTATGAACTTTCAGATAACATGGATGGATTCATTAGGTTGTGATTTTAGAACTAAATTCTAATAAAATACCGTCTTTACTGTATATGCCAGCCAAACAATATGACACGAGTTTAACTTTTTGAGTGGCACGAGGTGCTTAGATTTTGTATTCATATTTAAGCATGCTGCCTTATGAATATTAAAAGTGTGGGGGTGTTAAATTAATTTATAGTCTAAAACACTCAGCTATGTCAGCAAAATCAGCTTACCTAGCGCCTAGCTTTGGTTCAAATAACTGCTTCACTATATCCCTAACACATCCAGATTTGCATCCATTAGCAAATTAAATTCTTTACAACTGCTGACGGGTAAAGCGGGAAAACCCTGACATTGATTTTCTAGCTCTATCTGTTTTAAATAGCGCCCTAGGTTTTCGATACCTTTTGACATTTTTTTTGCATGTTTATAGGTCAGGGCTTCTGACCAATTACCCATGCAAATATCGTCCAGTGCCTGCTTCCCATCAAAGTCAACATACGCTAGGCGTGCACATAAAGTCTCGGGTGGAAGACCAAAAGATATGCCAGGTAATAAGGCAACACCAACATCTTCCAGTACTCTTTTACAGATTTCTGTATCAGTAGACAGGCCGATTGCTTCTAGGGGCTGGCGATAAGTGGTGAAATCAAGCAGAAGGTAAAACCCTCCTTCTGGAGCATGTGCATTTAATCCGGCATCAAGTACTGCTTTATGTATATGCATACCTATAGATTTGAGGATCGTTCTTTGATCCTTAACATATTGCTGCATCATCACATTATCTGAATAGGCTGTTATCGCCGCATATTGGATCGGCGAAGCAGCACAAGAGTAGGTTTCAGATGCGATGCCCAGAAGTGTGTCTTTTAATCGGCTATCACAATTTTCTGGCAAAATAGCGATACCCAATCGCCATCCACCCGCACCAGCCCATTTAGATAAACCCGAGGTAACAAAAGTGCCTTTTGGATAATACTTAGCGATGCTGACGTGTTGATTATCATGATGCAGTGGCCCATAGATTTCATCTGATATAACTATTGCTTGGTATTTTTCTAACACCACCGTCAATGCTTGCAGTTCACTCTGGGTGTAACATAATCCATCTGGATTACCTGGGGAGTTTAAAATAACCAGTAAACTTTGATAGTGTTGTGCAGCTTCAGATAAGGATTTTTCTAAGATATCAGGCGTGATCCTATAACGCTGTTCAAAGCTGGTTTGCATCATATATGTACAATGGCCTATTAATTCAGCTTGTGGCGCATATGAAACCCATGCAGGGGCAGGAATAATGACAGCAGCACGACTGTAGGCGCACATTATGGTGTAAAGCAATGCTTTTGAACCAGGCGCAATAAATACTTGTTCGGCAAAAATTGGGCGTTTTTCAAAGGCAGAGTGATATTCAGCCACTTTTACACACAGTGCTTCCAACCCCTGCACCTGTGTGTATTCTTTGCGATGAGCATGCTCTATTAACGCTGCTTTTAGTACCGGTGAAATGGGAAATGGCGATTGGCCAAAACCAAAACGAAAAACCTGTCTACCCTTTTTTTCAATCACAGCAGATTGTTCATTTAACAATAAAGTACTCGAAGGTGAAATTTGACGATACATAAATAAATCCTATTTTTATTAGACTGTACCATTTATAGTTTAACTTAATAGCCATAGTATAATGAGCAATCACTCATGACATCAGCACAACTTCAAGCATTTGTAACTGTTGCACAAGCAAATAGTTTCACTGCTGCAGCCATCATGCTTGGTATTGGCCAATCTGCGGTATCTCACGCAATAAAATCAATAGAAAAAGAATTGGGTATCACGTTATTTGTAAGAGGTAAGGCCGACATTGTGTTAACTGAAGTTGGGGCTAATATCCTAACAAAAGCCCACTCGGTGCTGGGGTTATTTGACTCAATAAAACAAACCGCTAATGAATCAAAAAGCTTGCAACAGGGAGTATTAAGAATTGGCTCATTCGGCCCCTCTTTCTCTACCCAACTGTTGCCTATTATTTTAGCTGAATATCGAGTCCGTTATCCTAATATCAAGGTGTATGTAGAAGAGGGTGAAGATCACCGGGTCAAAGAGTGGATCACGAATCGAAAAGTAGATTTAGGTTGTGTTATTTTGCCAGAGACAGATTTGGAGCACATTTATTTAACTACTGATAAATTATCGGTGGTACTGCCGACCAATCATCCATTAGCCGTTAGAACTAAAATAAACATAAGAGAATTGTGTCAATATCCCTTTATTTTAACCGAAGGCACAACCGGAAAAATGGTAAAGGAACTCTTTAAGCAGTCTAAATTTAAGCTCGATATTAGATACAACAACGTTCAGATAATGAGTATGTTATCTATGGTGTCCGGTGGCGCAGGGGTGTCGATCTCCGCAGATCTAGCCATCCCTAGTGAGCTTGAAGGTAAGGCAGGCTCCTATTTAATTAAACCTATGATCCCTGTTGTCAAAAGAGAAATAGGTTTAGCGATGCAAAATATGCATCATCTGTCACCAGCTGCAGCGGCATTCGTCAAAATAGCTTCAAAACTTGAAAGAGCGGGTAAGCTAATACATAAGTACCTATAATCAAAACAAAATAGTGGTAAAGCTAGGGCCAATAAAAATTCGTGTGATAAGGCCCAACTGAGTTTTATTTGTCAGTCAGTATAATGAGATCTTTTTAAGTAAGCAGTTAAAGCACACTTTTCATTCGCTGTAGAAGGTTAACGACAATCTGGAAGTGGATGAAATCTTATATTTGATCTGCTTTAATCACGGTCTGATCTACAATTAACTTGCTTACAGACTTATCAATAGACAAGGCCTACTTTGCAATTTTACTGGTTTTTTTCATAACCTAAAAGAGGAGCTAACCGAGTAATAAATACGGTACTACTCGTTATACAATCTTCATATATTTATTGATTTACAGGAGTACCATCAGCAAATTTATGTTTTAACATAAACACAACGCTGCGCATTAGCTCAATGGTTTACATGGGTTTAAATAGTATGAGAGGTTCCATTTCATTCAGTTTAATCGTTACGCTTTTACAGCTATAGTGATGATAAAATTATTCCTCTAATAATTATATAACCATCCTGATTGCCCCCTCAGGGATAGCGGGGTTATCTTTGCTAAGCGTGATCTGGGAAACTGGTTTTATTGACGGTAGATTTCAAAAAAGACCTGCTTTTGGAATTAATATAATTGGTATTTGTACTTACCAACGTAGCTGGCAACTTGCAACATAAAAATTTTAAAATGTTGTTGCTACTGCTCTTGCCTGAGATTTAAGTTCGCACTAGCAATACCCAAAAAGTTAATTTTTACATACCCAACTTATAATGAGTCAGTGCCTAGACTTATCTAACCATAATAAACATGGGTAGATATTTGAACTGAACCAAATGAGTCTTTTTTCACTCTCTTTTTTCGATTTTTTGACTTGAGTCTTCCCACAAACTAATGTTTCTTTTGTGGTGCTATAGGTGCTAATTAACCAGACAAGATAGCTCGCTCTAATTTAATCTTGCGATTAAATTAGAGCGAGCTGAAGTTTACAGGTGAAAGATGAAACCTTAGGCCAATACATGACCTAAAGTTTACTTTCTAAAGGTTAGAACTGGTATTTAGCTCTTAAATACCACGAACCACCTTCGTAGTTAGCTGGGGTTCTGCGAGGGTATTGAAGACCTACGCTTAGACGGTTAGCATTGCCATCGCCAATTTCGTTGACATATTCGTCAAAGATATTTGAGGCACCCGCAGTCAGAGTGAGGTCATCTGTTGCGAAATAATTAAATTCCATATCGAAAAACATCACTGAATCAACCAGAGCACTTGGTGAACTTGCATTACCAATAGTGCCACGCTCATCATAGTGTTCGCCATAAAAATTGGCTCGTAACATTATTTGGTAGTTATCAGAAAAATCAGTTACCGCTGTGGCAACAAAGCGGTTTGCTGGGTAGTTATTTTCGATGTCTTCTATTGCTGAATCACTAACAGGTAAAATTCCATTCACAAAAGACTGGCCTACTACATCAATAGTGTTGTGGTTATACGCAAGCGTAAACTTAGTCTCTGAGCCATTATTCCAATCCATTGATGTGGTGTACACCACATCAATACCTTGATGTTCTACATCAAGTGCATTGGTGAAAAACGACACAGATCCGCCTGTATCTAAGGCAATATCACCAGTACGATAGACACGGTCATCTACCTTGGTTTGATAAAAATCGAGGGCTAAATTACCATTTTCAAAACCACTATAAGTAAGGCCTAAACTTAAACTTACCGACTCTTCTTCTTTTAATGGTTTTGCTCCATTTTCGATGGCAACAGGGTTGTTGGGACGCAATAGACCTTCTTCAACCTGCAATCCAGTTGTTCCATCAAAAGTGGTAATAATGGTGCTAACATTGGCTTGACCTGGCGTAGGTGCATGGAATCCTGTAGACATAGATGCACGCATCACAAAATCGTCAGTCAGGTTATACCTAGCGGCAAGTTTACCGTTAATGGTGCTTCCAAAGTCAGAAAAGTCTTCATATCTTAGTGCACCTTGCAACAAAAAGTCGTCTGATACGTCATATTCAGCATCCACATATATAGCGACGTTATCACGACTAAACTCACCCGCGTCTGCTGGAGTAACCGCGGTCATACCACTTGGACCAGCGCCCACTAACGATGCGGCTTCTCCCGCAACAGTAGTAAACGTCTCTTCGCGCCATTCGGCGCCAAAACCAAGGTAAATATCATC
>JAWUXU010000150.1:0-9674 GCA_034111145.1 Paraglaciecola sp. | reverse complement strand
CCATAATAATTTGACTGATTTTTGTTCTGCACTAAGCTTTGATAACACCAATTGAAATAGCAGAAATTGAAAGGAATCGCTTATGCCCAAGCCTCGTTCATCTCAGGTCAGCCTCATTGATACCCCCTATTACCATTGCGTTTCATGTTGCGTTAGACGTGCCTTTTTATGTGGTACTGATAAATATTCAGGTACGAGTTACGAGCACAGACGGGCGTGGGTAGAAAATAAGGTATGACACGACCAGCAAGGAAAATCCTGTGTTCTATTGGCTATAGCCTTTGTGATCTATGACCATTCAGAATAAAAGTTGACTAAAACCTGATTTGGATCAAAAAATTAATTCATAGCCATGCTAACAATTGGTGCTGAATGATAGATGAAATGTTGAATATAGAATGTTACCTCCTAAGGCTAAGGCAGATATTGTATTAATAAAGGAAGAACTGGATTTCATTGCCGAAATGGGATTTGAAGCTTATCCTGAACTCGATTCAGGAGATATGCGCTTAGATCTCAGGGGGGATGGATCTAGCTCTGTGCTGTTAGAGGGCCTGAACTTAAGTAATAAATTACAAATACAAGCCTATTACCACAATTACAAATTTATATTTCCGCTGTCGATTGGACAAAATGAATTTGGCCAGTTTCACATGGAATTAAAAAGTCCTGAAATATTAGAGCTTGGCTCACATATTCGACACTGGCGTCATAAACCGGATCAACCTCTTATTGGTAGATCCAAAACTGAAAACAATCAATTTTCACTGGATGAAATGTCCTCCACTGGTTTTGTTTTAAATTTACCTTCTGCCAGCGCTCCAGAATCACTTGAGCTTGAGTTGACTCTGCCAGATGGTGAAGTTGTAGAAATTACAGCCCAGAAAGTTAGACCAACAACACTTAAGAAGACTGCCTATACAATGACGTTGCTCGACACCAAAGGAGAGAATTTACGCGCGTTTTTGTACTCTCAACTTCTGCTACAGCGATAGTCATCGGCTCGAATAGAGCGGCTAACTCGTTTTGACCTTGATAAAATTCCCTGCGCCGTCTCGTGTTTAATGGCTTAGATGAATATAGTGCAACAGATGACCAAGAAATGAACCATCATAATGATGTGACACCGCCCTAAAAATACTAAGAGATGCAACAAAAGACCCAAATTCAGCTCGACTCTTTTGGCAACGGATCCTCGGTAGTAGCCGAATGCTTGCGATGGGAAATTTCATTTGCATTTAAAAGGTTTTTTTACTAGGTTTAATGAGGCCATTTTAAGTGATATCACTACACGTAAATAAACGACCACCACTATCAATAGAAGTATCATTGATCACTAATTACCGCTAACAGGGAGTTCGCATGAAAGTCTTTAGTCAATCTCAGGTCATGTTAGCACTGTGCTATATGTCCTATTACGGTTTCACATTGGACGAGTCTGATCGCCAAAACGCCGCAAAAATCCTGCTCCGTTTTGATGCTGCATTAAGCAGCTGGCCTCCCCTTAAAAATCAGTGGAAAGTAGTCTGGGGGCCTGCAGTATTTGCTCTGCCGGGGACGAAATTTGATGATGCATTGATGTATGTGGTGCAAAACCTATCGGATCCCTCACAATACGTTATCGCGATCCGCGGAACGAACCCAATTTCTATTCCAAACTGGATTATCTGGGATTTTCAGGCCAACGAATTAAAGGCCTGGCCCTATGGCACCCCGGACCCACACAATCACCCCATGTTGTCTTCAAGCACGTCTTTTGGCTTGGTAATATTACAAGGCCTGCGCCCGGATGAGACGCTCCCAGGTTATAAACAAACAGTCTTAGAGTTTTTTCAGCAGGAGACGCAGGTGAATAACAACTTGTCGATTTGCGTCACGGGTCATAGTCTCGGTGGGGCGCTTGCACCGGTATTGGCACTGTGGTTGAAAGATATTCAGGACACACAACTCACCAAGGAAGCGCAGGTATCCAGCATCGCCTTTGCCGGGCCGTCACCGGGCAACAGTGCCTTTGCTGAGTATTTTAATCTGCGGATGGAAAAGGACTACCTGCGTATTGCCAATTCACTGGATATTGTCACCTACGCTTGGCAAACCGAAACGCTGAGTAAAGCTTTTAGCGCCTATTTACCTCTTGTGCCAACCATCCCCTTAGCGATATTGTTAAAGCAGCTGGTGAAAAAAAGTATCGGCAAAGATTATTTACAGATCGGCACTGAGCCCATTATACTGCCCGGTGAATTGAAACTATTGGCCTTACCGTATCTGGTTCAAG
Source organism: Paraglaciecola sp. (assembly GCA_034111145.1). Taxonomy (GTDB): domain Bacteria; phylum Pseudomonadota; class Gammaproteobacteria; order Enterobacterales; family Alteromonadaceae; genus Paraglaciecola. The sequence continues at coordinate 7,399 of JAWUXU010000150.1, read as the reverse complement.
CCATTTATCAGCATGTTCAAGGCTATGTACAACTGATGGATATGCAGGACGACATTCCCATCGAGGAATTGCTCCCTTTGTCCGCTAAGCTCAAAGAAGTTCTTGGGCACCTAATTTATCTTTAAATCAATGGGCATCGCTAGTTGTTTGAGTCATTAGCAGAGTCATTAGCAAGACATCCACGCTAATAAATAGAAGGGATTAGTATTACCGGCGCACTGGATGTCTTGTTAATTGGGTTGGTTAATTGGGTTGGTAATAAGTAGGTCATAAATAACTCCTGTTACTGGTATAACTTTGGCTATAAAACCCTTTCAGAAGTGTCTCTTTGGTAGAAGGAATGTATTGAATTAGTTTATTGTTTTCTAGTGGCCGCAGACATCAGGCGAGGCTGTCTCATTAATTTGGTCGTGGAGTAGCGCTAAAGAGCAATCGGTCACCCAGCTTATTTGATATATTATAATCAACGCCATTCTTGTGTGTGGATAAAATCATTTGCATAACATATATTTAGATAGCTTTGCGAATTTAGAGACGCGAAATGAAAACAGCCTTAGTATTATCTGGCGGTGGAGCACGTGGTGCTTATCAGGTGGGTGTACTTAAAGCCTCAGCGCAGCTGTTACTGTTACCGCAATCTCAAACCAATCCTTTTCAAATTTTTTGTGGTACGTCTTCGGGGGCCATTAACGCCGCCAAAATTGCTAGCGAAGCAGATGATTTCATCAAGCCGTTATAGGCCTAGAACAAATCTGGTCAATCCTGAGTTCTTATCAGGTACACCAAGTTGGCTATTACGATATTTTTAAAAGCGGTTTGAAAATCTTTGTATCGTTTTTTCATAGCGGTATTGCAAATGGTAAGCCTCTATCTTTGTTTAATAATCAACCTTTGTATTATTTGTTGAAGCGCACCATTGATATGTTTAGATTGGATATAATGGTCGCCAGCCAATACATTCATGCTTTGTCAATCAGTGCATTAGGTTATACATCAGGACAAAATATTAGTTTTTTTCAAGGTCATGACAGCTTGCAATTTTGGCGACGTAATCGACGTATAGGCGCAAAAACACGATTAAACCATAAACACTTAATGGCTTCTTTGGCTTTGCCGGCAATATTCCCCGCAGTGCAAATAAATCGAGAGTATTTTGGAGACGGTGCCTTGCGCCAGTCAGCACCATTGAGTGCTGCTCTGCATTTAGGAGCGGACAAATTATTGGTAATAGGTGTAAGTGGAACAGAAGAGTCTAATGGTGAGCGTCATGTTGAACACCATTCACCTACCATTCACCTACCATTGATCAGGTATTAAGCAATTTACTCAACAGCGCTTTTATTGACTCGTTAGAAGAAGATGTGCAGATGCTTGAACGTTTTAATGCTGTAGCCCGTTGCATTACTTCTGAACAACAAATAGAACAAAACGTTCGGCCAGTGGAGCTACTTGTCATTAAACCTAAAATCAAATTTGATCATATGGCCCAAGATTTCACTTATAAACTTCCCCAGTCAATGCGCTTTTTATTATCAATGATAGGTGCGAATAAACGCGGTGGAGGTTCCAGCTTAGCCAACTACATTCTATTCGAACAGAAGTATTGTCAGGCGCTTATCCAAAGTGGATATAAGGACCGATGTCGCAAGCGAGTAATCCTTCAAACAGCAGCGATGAAGGCTCGAATACACTTTACATTTGCAGTTTCCCCCTCCCCACCCTCTTTGCGGCTCTGACGGTATCTTATATGAATAAGCACAATTGCTGTTCATAACCCTAGAGGCACCTCCCATGACAATGACAACAACAACAACAACAACAACAACCCCACACAACATTACAAATCGACATACTTAAAATCTCAACATGTGGCAAAGTCACACTGCCCAACGACCATACTTTGACTTACAACATTGGCTATGATGTTTCCCAGAAAACCCTTCTTGTGCGGCTCACCGATTATGACACTGGCGGCCTGTTCTCGCACGAATGGATAACCCTCACTAACATTCTCACCACTATGGAGAAACGCCCCGCTCCTGACACAAGCATAAACGCACCGATATTCACCCCGCTGTATACTTCTGCTAGTGCCAATAACGCTGGGTTCCTTGCGGCGGCATTGAGAGCACAGAACATACTTGTTCCTTTCAATGACTCTAAAAGCGTGCATGATATGGGCGACATCAAAACCTTTACGGACAGTATGCAGCCGTTGATTAAGGATAAGGTCAGTTTGCATGACCATCACAATATACAACATTGTAGTTGTAGGCACCGTTGTGTCTGCTATTTGCTTGAACTATTAGGACAAAGTAGAAATTCAATGACAATTCCAATAAAACCAAGATATGTAGCTTACTTTCGGGTGGGTACACAAAAACAGGAGCACTCTGGTCTAAGGCTAGATGCACAGAAGCAAGCAGTAAAAACATTCCTACAGCAATTCGTTCTGTGGTTCGTCCTTTTCGGTTCCCATTGTGAGTCGATTACGTAGCCAAGTGAGGCATGTTTAACACCACCATAATGGTCACCGCATTTTTACTGTTGGTCAGTCCCAAGAAGATGCAGCAGATAATCATTGCAGTACTCATTGCTTATGCCTTTCCTGCATAAGCGGGTATGGCTGTCATCACCGCTTCTAGCGTCTACACAAATTATTATGGGTGACTTGGTAAATATTGTGGTAAATATTGAAGACGCAATACGTCAGGAAATGTGGATAGTGTTCGAAGAAGGTAAATTGACTAACAACTCAACCCTTACAGGCGAATTTGAAGATGACAGTGATACAAAAAGATTAAGAGCGCCAAGAGCTTATAAAAGAAGCCGAGCTGGCCGAATAAATCTTATCTTACCTTATCTTACCTTACCCTAGACGCCGCAAATCATTTCACTCATCGCTGAACTAGAAAGCCCTCCACCGCGTAATCCTTTTTAGGTATATTTTAACGATGGAGCGCAAGATGAGCAATATTATTACCATAGATAAGACTATTGAAGTGACACGCAAGCTACATGAGGCATTTGCCTATGTTAGTGAGTTCTCACGTATCGAGCAATGGGACCCTGCTGTCGCTAAAGCCTCGAAGCTATCTAGTGGCAAACCCGGCGTTGGCAGTCGCTACCAAATCAATATGAAAGCAGGCTTTACTCTGTACTACGAAATTATTGAATTTGAAGCCAATAAGCGCCTACTAATGACAGTAGATTCAAAACTATTTACAGCCATAGAAGAAATTATATTTACGACTATCGATACCGGCGCCAAAGTTCGTTATATCGCTAACTTTGATTTCCCAGCGCCCGTGGCAATGATCAGTCGATTAAACCCTGCGGTAATGGACTGGGTTGGCAACACTGCACTTAAAGGCTTAAAAAAAGCGTTAGAAGACAATTTTACTGCTCCTAAGGCGTCAAAAACTCTGGCAATCGCCGACAAGCTGATACTGCCAGGTATCTGGCGTTTTACTCGCTTGGGTTATACAAATTCTCGTAAGCACTGGAATGCGCTGTCGGTATATATGAATGATCGCCATGCAGTGATAACAGGTGCAACTTCTGGTATTGGTTTGGCAGCTGCAAGACAATTGGCTGAACTTGGCGCGCAGTTAACATTGGTAGTACGTGATAAAAACAAAGCTCAGCAAGTTGTACGTGAACTAATAGAGCAAACTGGTAATACTCGAATCAATATAGAGCTTGCCGATATGTCGCTGATGAAAGATGTACATGCGTTGACAGAACGTCTACTTAAAGTAGGTAAACCGGTGGATATGTTAATTAATAATGCTGGCGCTTTGTTTAATCCTCGCAAACAAACTACCGAGGGTTTAGAGCAGAGCTTTGCCTTGCTGCTACTTGGGCCTTATATCCTTACTGAACGATTGCATCCATTACTGGCGAAGTCTAAGTCTGCAAGAGTAGTAAACGTGCTGTCAGGCGGAATGTACTCACAAAAAATTCAGGTCAACGACTTACAAAGCCAACGCGGTAAATACTCAGGCTCTGCTGCTTATGCAAGAGCAAAACGCGGCTTAATGATTTTGACCGAAGAATGGGCTAAGCGCTGGCAAGGCGATGATATAAGCGTCAATGCGATGCATCCAGGCTGGGTAGACACGCCTGGGGTTGTCAATGCCCTGCCAGAGTTTTATCGAATTACTAAGTATGTACTGCGTACACCTGAGCAAGGTGCGGATACTATTACTTGGCTAGCCGCTGCTAAAGAAGCGGGTAAAGTGTCTGGTAAGTTTTGGCTAGATCGAGAGCAGCACCCGAGTCATCTTTCAAAACGTACTGTTGAAACTGCCGCTCAAAGGGAGCAGTTGCTAATGGAGCTGAAAGAATTAGAAACCCTATAAAAAGCTTCTAGCTAAATAAGATAGTTAACGCACCAATGTAAACCCATCTAACTTATTGCTCAGTAAAGCGACTTAACAATGCATCATAAGTTAATAATTCACCAAACTGATTATTCTTTGCTTGAATAAAACGTTCCAAATTAGTGCCTTTATTTCCAATAATTGGCCAATTTGGAGGAGGAGAAAGCCAACCACTGGGTGTTTTCATGTGGCTCCTGTCTGAAGAAAATGACGAAGCAAATTCATCTGCTGGCACTAAACGAAACAGAGGGGTTTCTTTGTCTGAAAGTATGCTTTGATTGATGAAGGACTCTTTAAAGTAAAAATCGATATCAGTATTAAATGCCAGTGTTGTATCAAAATCGAATATTTGATTATTTTTATTTATCACCAGCAAAACCACATGGTAATCCCAAAAAATGGGCAACGCAGGGTGCTCACAAAGGCGTTGATTCAGCATGGGAAAAGCTTCACCTTTACTAAAAATAAATACCACATAACTATTTTGAAAATGAGATTGTTGGCATAAATGCCAAATATTTTCTTCGCAATAGGCAGGCTGGTAAGCAAAATCCTCTCGCTTGTAAAGATGTAATAGCTTGTGCATCCTAATGTCCTATGTTTTGTGAAGGCTATAAAATAGGCTTTACCCTAACTGATTTCATCTGAGGCACTAGGGATTGCATAAAATCAGCAGGGCACAAGCAACAACCAGCCGTTTTAGCTCTGGTTGATTTTTATTTTACTTTTACCTTTACCTCTACCTCTATAATTAAAATCACTTAATTATAGAGGCTTCAACCGCTACTTTTAGAGTAACCAGAAGCGGTTGTCCTCGACGGTCCCATGCTTTAGGAGAAGGGATTTTCACCCAACCTTCGCTGATACAATATTGCTCTACATTACTACGCTGTTTGCCGTTCAACAGAGTACCAGTGTTGCGTTCGAAAGTTTCCTCAATATGATATCGACTACAAGGATCACTAGAAAGGTAATCCGGTAAAGCGGATAACGATTTAGTCTCGTTCATATCAATAGCCTGAATAAATAAAATGCCCTAAAAATACATATTTCACTGTAAATATACTGACAAAATAAAATGTATCCCCACAACTGCAGTAGGATTTAAAGGTGTTGTTTAGTGACTTCTGTTTTCTTACAAAAGCCACCGACTTTACATAGGTGGTGTGACGTATCCTTCATAAGTGAAGGCTGCGATTTTCATTATTAACTTAATTAATCAGCAAGTTCCATTGTCCAAGGGTTGTATTTAGCACAACCTAGATCCCGATATTCTTGTTCGTCCCAAAAGCCGTCTCCAAAATTAATTTTCAAAAACAGTTCTGCGTATTTGCTACAGCGTGTTTTTATATCGGTAATGTCTGGGTCTTCAGCCACACGCTGTTTGAGCATCGCTATGGTCATTGGTTCTTGGCTCATTTTAGAACCGCCACTACTGATAGAGTCCAAAATCATAAGATTGGGGCCATGGTTACTCCAAGCGTCCCACTGCGATAAATCGCCTTTTCGGCCGCTGGCAGGATCACCTGTTTTGGCAAATTGAGACCAATAGCTGCGCATTTCTCTGGCTAACTCATCGCGACCTGGAGAGTTATGTTCGTTGTAGAAACCGGGCACTAGAATACCACCTTCAAAGTCATTAAACACAAAAGCCACTTCCATGCCGTGACCCGCACCAATCAGCGTTGAGAAATCTACCAGCCAGGTTTTTGCACCCTCATCCCAGTCCCAGCGATAGGCAAAAACCCCTTGTTCTGAATTAGCAGTAATGATCGCGGCCACCTCATCCACAGCCCTTGCCTTCCAAGCGTCAGAGATATAGGCCGATGTACTGTTATATGCATCTATATCCTTGATACGCGGCAGAAAACCAAAACGAAGTTCAACAAATTTGAGATCTTGGGCCAAAAATAATTTAGCTTCATCTCGATTGGTTCCTGTCATTAGTGGAACATCATTGTAGCGTTGTGGTGACTGGAATAGGCTAATTAGGGGCTCTTTTGGTAATACCGTGCCATCACGAAGACTTTGCGGAGCACGATACATACCCGCTCCACCGCTGATCCCCTTGAGTATTTGTTCTGGGCTGCGAGAGTGCATAAATGCCAAAATTTCTTCATCCGACAGAAGAAGTTGTGCGACCTTCGCAGCCTCACTATTTTCTGCCTTATCAGCGTGTTGCAATTGAAGTGACAGCCATTCACGTGAACTGAGGCTTTCTCCAGGCATTTCGTCATCAACAAAATTTTCAGCTCGCCACAATGGTGTAGTACCCGTTGAACCACTCTGAGCAATTGCTTTATGGAAAAGCCCCTTGGCCGGCAAAGAAGCCATCAACGAATATACATTTCGGCCACCCGCCGACTCACCAAAAATAGTCACATTGTCTGGGTTTCCACCAAAATTTGCTATGTTGTTCTGTACCCATTCAAGGGCGGCGATCATATCAAGATTACCGTAGTTGCCCGATGCATCACTGGCGCTGCGCCCTTCACCCCGCAGAGCGGGATGGCTCATCCAGCCAAGCAGCCCTAGACGATAGTTGATGGTAACAAGCACCACGTTTTCGCCACCTGCAAGACTATGCCCTGAATAGGTATTAGCCGTTCCAATAGTGTTGCCGCCGCCGTGGATCCATAACATCACCGGAAGACCAGTAGAATCGACATCGCTGTTGTTTCGTGGAGCCCATACGTTTAAATAAAGACAATCCTCACTGCCAACTACCTCATCTACTTCTCCAGTGGTACCTGCCAAAGGTCCCCAGAGTTGTACACAAGCATCCTCAAAAGCAACAGTCTCGCGATTTTCGCGCCAAGGTACTGGAAGTCTTGGAGCTGCCCAGCGCAGTTTATCCACTGGAGGGGCAGCAAACGGAATGCCAAGCCAGCCGAACGTGTCTTTTTTATCTGCAAAACCAACAACTGGACCGGCCATGGTGTCGCGAAGTGCCTCGGGTAAAGCGATGTGCACAATAGGATCAGGTGCAGATTGTTGCCATAGATATATAGCGA
>JAWUXU010000149.1:0-26074 GCA_034111145.1 Paraglaciecola sp. | reverse complement strand
TATTTAAGATTGAAGCAGCTTTACAGTTAGAAAAATAAAAAGTATTATTTTTTTGATTCACTTGGATAAAATCTTTAAAATTTTGCACCAAGCCACACCCAAAGATTATTGTCATCTACTTTTATATCTGCAGCAGAAAATGCCGCATATTTAATAGCTGCAGTATAATTTTTACCGTACTTTTTAACATATTGTAAGTTGATTTCACTGCCTAAATCATCAACCGTTTCACTAGCATCATCAGCGTTGAACTGATGATAAACAGCTGTCCATACTCCGTTTAATAATCCACCCGAAAGAGTAAATGTGGTATCTACCAAACCTTCAACTGGGGTTGCTAGGAATTGATCTGACCAACCATTAAATTTGTGCAGCGTCGAAAGAGGCACCGCAAATCCGGAAGCACCATCATCAGAACCTAACACTTCGTATCCGACTTTGGCGGTTATACCACTGATTACGGCTTCAGCTTGCAAATTCAAGTAGTCAGCATCAAACTCTGTTGTACCCGTTTCTTGAGTTTGAGTGGCATACTCAGCAGCATAAAGTATTTTAGTATTACCTGCTTTGGTGTCGCCAGTAAAACTAAAACCGTATGTGTCAATTATTTTATTAGTGTTATTGTCTTCTTCCAATAAATAGCTGTAAGCGACTAATTTACCATACTCGGTCTTATAGGATGCATTAAGTAAATGATCTTTCGAATCCACGTTGGCTTCTTCAGCAAAGATCCGATTACGCTGGTTAATATAAGCGTAAGAGAGGGTTAAATCTTCGTTCGGCGTATACTTTGTTGAAAATGCATCAAAAGATTGCCAGTCTTGACGCCAACCAACATGGCCGATAAAACGATGGCCATCAAATGTAATATATTGACGACCTAACTTAGCCGAGAACACATCATTTTTATATTGAATATAACCTTGCTCTAATTCTGTAGTTTCAGGATCAGCGATCACTGAATACTGACCAACATTGTAACCTGTGGGTCCAACTGTATAATCACCTTGCCCCATCACAATGCGTGAATCTTCCATTTCAATTTTACCCGAAAAGCCGTGGTAACGTCCCGTTTCATAGCCTAATAATGTGCGCAGAGTTAATGAGCTAGCATCTTCAAGAGCATTGTCTTGATCAGCGCTTTCATAACGCAAATTAAAGTTTACGTAACCATCACCTGAAGTCATGGCGTCAACAAATTCAAAAGCTATAGCTGTTTGACTTGAAATACTGCCAACAATTGCTGTTGCTAGAGCAGTCCTCATGGCATGTTTTTTTATTGTTTTTTTACTTGTTTTCATGGTTTTCTCTCTAGTGTTAAGCAAAGTAACCCTACAATCACAGAACGGATACTGAGACTGGGTATCTACTGGAATTAAATAATGGGTTAACAATTTTTTTTATTGTTTATTATTTTGTGAATAGTCAGCTATTAAATGGTGACTGAAATGTCATTATACCCACGTATCTTCAAAATGTAGGTTTGAATTGTTGAAAATTGTCATGCAACATTACTTTGAGTAGTGCCTGACTTTTTTTCAGATTGCTTTTTACGGTGTTCGCCCACAGATTCCACTTTACGCTGTTTTTCGTATAAAAACTTCAGCACTTCGTGCCGATAATGATTGTATTGCTGGTTATCAGCTAATTCGATACGGTTTCTGGGTCTCACTAACTCAATAGGTAATATCTCGCCAATAGTGGCCGCAGGGCCGTTAGTCATCATTACAATTCTATCTGAAAGCAACACTGCCTCATCTACATCATGAGTGATCATAATGACGGTATTCCCTAACTGTGCATGTATCTCCATAACGGAATCCTGCAAGTGAGCCCGCGTTAATGCATCCAGAGCCCCAAAGGGCTCATCCATCAACAATACTTTTGGCTGCATTGCCAATGCACGAGCAATACCGACACGTTGTTTCATACCACCAGAGATTTCAGCAGGTAATTTATCAACAGCATGACTCATGTGTACCAGCTCTAAGTTATGTTCAACCCACTCTTTCATTTCTTTTTTTGAGCGACCATTGGGAGTTTGTTTTACCGCTAATTCAACGTTTTTATAAGCACTTAACCAAGGAAGTAACGAGTGATTTTGAAATACCACCGCTCGCTCTGGTCCAGGTTCATTTACTTCTTGGTTGTCCAAGATAACCCCACCTTTAGTCGCTTGATATAGACCTGCAACAATATTCAAAACCGTCGATTTTCCGCAGCCAGAATGACCAATCAACGAAATAAACTCACCTTTATTGATGCGTAAATTAACGTCTTGCAATGCATTAAATGAACCTTTAGGGGTGGGGAAATCCATTCCTATTTGTGTCAGCTCTAAATGATGTTTGTTACTCATAACAATATCCTCAAATGTATTTTTAATGACTAACTGCAACTCAGTTAACGCAATATCGCGTTCTTGTCCCAACTAAATGTTCTCTGTAGCACTAACATTAATCTGTCTAATGCAAAGCCAATCACACCTATAGTTAATACTGCCACCATAATGCGAGCTAATGACTCAGAACTACCATTTTGAAACTCATCCCAAACAAACTTACCTAAACCTGGGTTCTGGGCGAGCATTTCTGCAGCAATCAATACCATCCAACCAATCCCTAATGACAACCGTAGGCCAGTAAATATAGCTGGGATAGAAGAAGGTAATACAATCTTAATGACGTGTGACAGGGCGTTAAGGCGCAGAACTTTACTGACATTTAATAAGTCTTTGTCAATACTCGATACACCAACAGCAGTATTAATTAACGTTGGCCACAAGCAGCATAATGATACGGTCACTGCTGAAGTGATGAATGATTTAGAAAAAATCGGGTCAACACTCACATACACCGCACTGACCACCATCGTTATTAAAGGTAACCATGCTAAAGGTGATACTGGTTTAAAGAGTTGGATCAGAGGGTTAATGGCCGTATAGGCATTTTTGCTTAGCCCGCATAAAATCCCGATAGGAATAGCCAATAGTGAAGCCACAATAAATCCGACCATTACAGTATATAAACTTGTCCAAATTTGCTCAAAGAAGGTCGGAGCACCTGTAAAAGCTCTAATCTTAGGTTGATAACGAGGATCTTTAGACAATCGATCCTCGTTGCGTTGTTCTTGACGATCATAAAACTTCTCAGCTTTATCCATTTGTGTTCTGTGTTCATCAACTAAAACATTTGTCTGCTGCCACACAGCTGATGGCCCAGGGAACTTACCCAAAGACGTATCAATATTTTTTGCCATTAAGCTCCATAATCCAAGGAATATCACAATTCCAACAATAGGCAGTGCTGTAGCCGTTAAAATTTCATTAAGTGTTGGCAAGTTCATTTGTTTAACTTGATTAAAAATTATAGGAACCGCTTGTTGTTTACTCATCTGAGACACTCCAAGCTAGACGAGCCATAACAACCCATCTGCTTATTTGGCTAGTTAGATTTTGCTGTCATTTTTAAGACCGATGGCAAATTTTTCTAAGTAGGCGTTGGGTTGACTACCGTCATACACAATATTGTCAATAAAGTGGGCTTGAGAAGGTTTAAAGCCTGTTTCTGTTGCAAATTCAGGGAAATCAGACGACTTAGCTTTACCCTCTGTAATTAAAGCTTTAGCGGCTTGGGCATAAATATCAGGACGGTAGACTTGTTTGGCGATTTCCTTGTACCAAGAATCAGATTTGGACTCTGATATCTGCCCCCAGCGGCGCATTTGGGTTAAATACCAGATAGCATCACTGTAAAAAGGATAAGTCGCGTTGTAACGAAAAAATACATTAAAGTCAGGCACGTCACGTTTATAGCCTTTTTCATACTCAAATGTACCTGTCATACTATTAGCTATGACCTCATAATCAGCACCTACATATTGACTTTTAGAAAGTATTTTCACCGCTTCTGGTCGGTTAGCGTTGTTATTTTCATCTAGCCACATGGCAGCTCTTATCATCGCTTTCACTACACGAATATGCGTATTTGGATTTTTTTCAGCCCATTCTTTGCTTACACCAAACACTTTTTCAGGGTTGTTTTTCCAAATTTCGTAATCGGTTACCACTGGCACACCAATACCTTTAAACACTGCTTGTTGGTTCCAAGGCTCACCAACACAATAACCGTGAATAGTGCCAGCTTCCATAGTGGAAGGCATCTGAGGTGGAGGCGTTACAGATAACAAGGCATCAGCATCAATTTGGCCACTAGTATCACCTTTATGCGGCGCATAAAATCCAGGATGGATACCGCCTGCAGCTAACCAATAACGTAACTCATAGTTGTGGGTAGAAACAGGAAACACCATACCCATTTTAAAAGGCTTACCCTTGCTTTTAAAATCATCTACTACTGGCTTGAGTGATACCGCTGAAATTGGATGAACCGGCTTCCCGTCTTCATGCGGAACGTGCTTTTTCATTTCTTTCCAAACTCCATTGGAAACAGTGATCGCATTACCGTTTAAGTCCATACTAAACGCAGTAATAATATCTGCTTTAGTACCGTAACCAATAGTTGCGCCTAAGGGTTGACCTGCTAACATATGTGCACCGTCAAGTTGTCCATCAATCACTCGGTCAAGTAATACTTTCCAATTCGCTTGTGCTTCGAGGGTCACATAAAGCCCCTCTTCTTCGAAATATCCTTTTTCATAGGCAATAGCTAGTGGAGCCATATCAGTTAATTTGATAAACCCAAATCTCAATTCTTCCTTTTCTGGCCATGACAATTCTTGTGCTGAAATACTAGTTGCGATAACTGAACCTGTAAAAAAAGTTGAAATCAAAACGACTCTAATTGACCCAACGACCAGTTTTAACGAACTTAATAACTTTAGATTAATCATTTCCTACTCCGATTTAAGCAAAAAAAAACCCGCAAAGACTCCAGGACATGGAAAGTCTTTGCGGGCTGCATTGCCTATTCATAACGACACTATATTGCATAGTTACAATTTATTGTTTAACGCGTAAGTACGCCTAACGTCTTCTTATTATTGGCAACAATTATTATTATTATGCGTTGTCGCTTCTACAAATATTGTATAGCAGCAACAATGCCAACTTTTATTATTGTTTTTTATCAATTACTTAGAGAAACAATATTTAATTTATCAAAATTCATTATTACCAAAGCAGTGCATATTTGCACTACCATAGTGCCGTTATGTTGAGTTAGGTGCTCTGTTAAAAGGTTGAAATGATTGAAATGATTGAAAACGGATGAAATGCCTGAAATGTATGAAATTAGTAAAAAATGCAAAAGTTGCCCATTGATTTTAGCTGCTACTCAAAATAAAAAACTGCATGATAAAGATAAATCTATTACAAATAAAATTGTCCCAATATAAAAATGCGACACACATTAGGATAATTTCAATATGATACTTCAACCTGAACGGCGAAAAAATTGCACTGTTTGATCTTCCAGCTTTAAGCGCATTTGCTGATAGATATCAGGCCTAAACACTTCTCTAACTAAATCAGTCGGAACAACAATATTTTTCAGCTGACCTGCATTGCGCATTTGGCTAATTAGCCATTCACCTCGGATATATTCAGGCACGTTAATTGAACCATTGTTAGATTTTGAAAACTGATTATAAGAAGGAATCGAACGAGGCGGCATAGTGATATGGGTTAAACAACTGCCAATTAATGATGGCGCAATTACATCAACTGACGCATCCAAATATTGATCTGAACTTAACAATCGTGCAGCCTCAAATCGGTTCGGAATACTTTCTAGCCAAATACAAGCTTGTTTTAAAGCGGCGGTTAAGGCGATTACAGTGTTCGGTTTAGTCTGCTGAAAACTAGCTAACAAGCCCAATACTTTTTCAGGGCTATCTTGCCATATATCAAATGACGTTAAAGCTGTTAAACCAATACCAGCTCTTACAGCTTTTGCGTTCCAAGGCCCACCCACACAACAGCCATCAATTTCACCGCTTTGTAAAAAAGCAACCATATTCACTGGGGGAACAACAACTATCTCTAAGTCTGCTTCTGAAATATTAGCTGAGGCCAACCAGTCTCTGAGTTGGTAGTAATGACAGCTATATGGGAATACGATTGCAAATTTTAGTTTCGGACGTTTTTGTTTTTTTCGGACATCAATAACTTTCTCTAGCAGGTATGCAGCTAAAGGCAAAGTTACATGAGCGAGATTATTTTCTTGCAAAATTTCTTTATGTAACTTTTCAGACAACGTAATAGCATTGCCATTTAAACTAAGCACTAAAGGAGTAATCACTTTTACTTTGGCACAACCCAAACCCAATGAACTGGCTAAAGGCATTGGTGCTAACATTTGTGAAGCGTCTAACCATCCGGCGTGTAATTTATCTCTAAGTGTTGCCCAAGAATTTTGTTTCTGAAGCTTTACATTTAGCCCCCATTGACTAAAAAAGCCTAATTCTTTGGCTATAATTATTGGCGCCGAATCCGTCAGGGGCATAAACCCTAATATTAAATCTGTTTGCTCAGGCTTAGTCATAATCTTGACCTCTTGCTGATGGTACCAAATCTGTCAACGGTATAAACCCTAAGGTTAAATCTGTTAGTACAAGTTCAATCATGCTTTTGGCCTAATACCTTAAATAGTGTTGAGTAATGAAATAAGTGTTTTTGCAACGTCGTCTAATTTCTGACCAGTATCCATGGCTGTGTTTCGCATGGCCTTAAAAGCATTGTCTTCCGATAATTTCTTTTTTTTCATTAGGAGTCTTTTTGCCTGATCGATTAGATTACGTGAGGCTAGTTGCTGTTTAGTATCACTTAACTCTTCTTTTAGCTTTTGAAACTCACGAAAACGCGCCACAGCAGCATCTAAAATCGGTTTCACTCGGTCAGTTTGTAAGTTACCTACAACATAAGCGCTGACCCCTGATTGAATAGACTGATTAATGGTGTCTGTATCTTGTTCGGCAGAGAACATTACCACGGGTTTGGGATTATAGTGTGAAATAGCACTTAAACTTTCTAAAATATCGCGACTAGGGGACTCAATATCAATGACAATAATATCTGGCTGAATTTCATCCACTTGTTTCAATAGCGATATACTTGGACTGGCTAAGTGACTTATTTTGTATCGAGAATTATTTAAAGCCGACACCAAAGACTGCGCCCTTTGGCGATTTTCATCAATCAGTAAAATGCGCAATTCTGGAATCAAATTTTTTTGTTCTTTAGGTACGGGTATATGGTGCAAGCTGTCTTTCCAAGCCAAAATAATGATCTATATATCATTACTTTAGCAAGCCGTGAGCCAAATTAAATGAACATAGATATCAAGCAGTTAAAAATGCGTTTGTAAATAAATTGTTTAAAAAAAGGCTATAATAGTGCAATCGCACTCAGTTGGTGCTTCTGCTATGAAGTAATTTTGTCGTCCTCTGACACAGTATTGATAACTAGATTTAATTACCAAGGCAAATTATGTTTAGTTTATTTAGCGCAAGCTATTAAAATCTTTCTTAAATCTTTCTTAAATCATCTTCAATACAGCTGATCATTTCTTCAGCTTCAAGCATTATCCCTTCTTCGTCGTCACCTAATGGAAAGACCAATACTAAGGTTTGGTTATTTTTCATGCCCGGAAGCCAGATATCTATCCATTTCACAAAATCAATTTGTTTCGGCTGGCAATTAGGGAATTCATCCTTCACCCAAGCCTCAGCAAATTCTTTATGCGGCCAAATGGGTAAACAGGCATCATCATCAGCCTTGAGCATCACCCAACCACTTTCGCCATACAATCCCCATAGACTTTGTGTTTCTATCATTTTCGCCAATGTATATTCAAAACGCAATTCAGGTAGCATCTGACTCAGTGAAAGAAAGTTTTCCGTTGAAATTTCCATCATATTAATATCCTAATTTTCATTTTCATTTTCATTTTCATTTTCATTTTCATTTTCATAAAACGAGTAAACTCCAATCCATACGTTGAGTTTTTAAATATTTAAAAGCTAGCTAACTTTAAATAAACAGAAAACAATTACGTATGCTGGAGCACGTTCGAATAATACCTCATATCGATTCCAAGCTCCAAAGAGTAAAAAATAGATTTACTTACCTGTCGTCATCGAAAATAATAGGCATTAAATATAGTGAAGCTAGATGTTGTTTTAGCCTATTAATAAATAGCTTTGACATAGATTATTTCACTGATAATTATAATATCAGCCCGTACATAAATTATATTTTTATCTTAGAAGCTAACATATTGATAATGGCTTATGATAACTGACATCAATCAAATCAGCTAGAATGGTTGTTTTAATATCAAGTATTTACATTTTCAAAGTACAATACGTCTAGTTGTTAATCATAATTGATCGCTTTTACTTCGATAGAGCATATAGACCTTATTACCTAGGGACATTGGCTATTCCAAATTTTAAGGGACGACTTTAATCTTTTAATTTTTTTCACCTTAATTTGTTTCGATTTTATTAAGGTTCTTCTCAACAAAACTATTAACAAGTTGAACCCATTTGTATTGCTAGTCGATATTAACAACCAGAATAAGTACATTCAAATAGGTTCGGTTATTATTGGTCAAACCATATAAGAGTTTGGTAAGTGGCAGCATCCAGAGCTCAATGAAAATACCTTTATCAATCTGAATTCTTAAACTTATCTATTTTAAATATCTAAAAAACGTGATGATATTACATAAACCGCTATGTCTTAACGAGATTTTTTTGACCCATATTAATACAGTTCATATTTTGCGCAAAAAACA
The DNA here is from genome assembly GCA_034111145.1 of Paraglaciecola sp. Lineage (GTDB taxonomy): Bacteria > Pseudomonadota > Gammaproteobacteria > Enterobacterales > Alteromonadaceae > Paraglaciecola. The sequence goes on along the minus strand of JAWUXU010000149.1, from coordinate 17,315 downwards.
GCTATTGCTATCGACAAAAGAATTTAAAGCTAGAGGTTATAAAGTTAAGCGTTGTGATAAATGTTTAATCCCTGAAAAAAAATGTATTTGCGCGCATCGCCCAACAATTTCTTGTCACAGTGCTTTTTGTTTAGTGATGTATAAAAATGAGTATTACAAACCAACCAATACCGGCAAACTTATCGCTGATGTTATACCCGACAACTATGCATTTAGGTGGGACAGAGTCGCCCCAGACCCAATATTAATAGAATTATTGAAAAATCCAAAGTACACACCTATTTTGGTCTTTCCTCAACAATATGCCGAAGCAGACAGATGTATAGACTCACCTAATGATTTAGTCGATATTCAGCAAGGAAAAACACCATTATTTGTGATGTTAGACGGTACATGGCGTGAGGCGAGTAAAATGTTTAAGAGCCCTTCTTTTGCTAAATTACCTGTACTAAGTATCCAGCCCAAAAAGGCGTCTTCTTATCAACTACGTGAAGCAGCACATGTTCATCAACTGTGCACCGCAGAAGTAGCCATTGAGGTGTTAAAAATGACCGCTGATAATCATGCGGCAGAAGCCCTTGGGGAATACTTTCACCAATTCAAAAAAGCCTATATTGCAGGTAAGGCGCACTTAACACTTATGTAGATTCATATAATAGCCTAGCCTAAGTTTATGATTAGGTGCATACCTTATTCCAAATAAGAACAATAACTTAAGCACTTATGTTTGAACTCACAAGAGTCAACGAGCTATTGTTGATCGCACAAAAATTAATGTTCAGGAACACTATCAATATGAAACTAGAATCCTTAGCTTTACACCATGGTTACACCTCAGAAGAAACCACTAAAGCAGCTGCTGTACCTATATATCAAACTACGTCATATACCTTTGACAACACGCAGCATGGAGCAGATCTGTTTGATCTAAAAGTACCCGGAAACATTTACACTCGGATAATGAACCCAACAACGGCGGTACTTGAAGAACGTATCTCTGCTATGGAAGGTGGAATAGCCGCCTTAGCTGTGGCATCGGGCATGGCAGCTATCACCTACGCTATTCAATGTATTTGCTCAGTTGGCGATAATATTATCAGCACCAGTCAGGTATATGGCGGGACTTACAATTTATTTGCTCATGCATTACCAAATCAAGGCATAGAAGCACGCATGATTGCCGGTGAAGATTATGCAGCCTTTGAAGAAGCCATTGATGAAAATACCAAAGCAATTTTCTGTGAATCAATTGGCAACCCTGCAGGCAATGTAGTTGATATACAAAAACTGTCAGAAATTGGTGCTAAGCATGGGGTACCTTTAATTGTCGATAATACTGTCGCCACACCTTTTTTATGTCGTCCATTTGAACATGGCGCAGCAATTGTTATTCACTCACTGACCAAGTACATTGGTGGCCATGGCAACTCTATTGGCGGCATTATTGTTGACTCGGGTAAGTTTGATTGGGTGGCTAACAAAGAGCGCTTCCCTATTTTAAATCAACCTGATCCTTCTTATCACGGTGTTGTTTACACAGAAGCTCTTGGTGCAGCTGCTTATATTGGTCGTTGTCGTGTGGCTCCATTGCGAAACACCGGCGCAGCTATTTCACCTACTAACTCGTTCAATATTTTAATGGGCCTTGAAACATTAGGCCTACGAATGGAACGACATTGTGAAAACGCCGAGAAACTAGCGGCGTATTTAACAGAGCATCCTAAAGTAAGCTGGGTAAATTACGCAGCTCTGCCAGATAGTCCTTACCAAGCGACTTGCCAGAAAATATCTGATGGCAAAGCATCCGGTATCTTAAGTTTTGGTATAAAAGCAAGCAATCAGTCTTCAAGCGACGTAGCTGGTGGTCAATTTATAGATGCCTTACAAATGATTTTACGACTGGTAAATATAGGTGACGCTAAATCGTTAGCATGTCATCCTGCGTCCACTACTCATAGACAACTCAACCCAGAAGAGTTAGCCAAAGCGGGTGTTAGCGAGGACCTAGTCAGAATATCTGTAGGTATCGAAAATATTGACGATATCATTGCTGATGTTAGTCAAGCTCTTGATGCGGTAAAATAAGCAAGATTTATTTATTGCTGGGCGGTTTATTTACATAGATGCCCAACAATAAAAATAATAAGCCCAATCAATATATTTGCTTTTTTATAAATTAATCTTTTTAAAATTATATTTATAAAAACCTACAAATTTAAAGAGTTCCTTCTTAACCTTCAGTTTTATGGTGATAAATACCACAGTTCGCTGTTTTGTTTTGTTCAAACGCCAGATGTTGATGACATTGTTACAGGTACCAGTGTTTTTAAAAAATGTAATAAAGCCTGCTTGTATAGGGAAAAGTGGAGGTCCTTACCAGAATATTTCAATATTGGTAGTAAGGTCGGATATACCTTTAAGGCCCAAACATACAATCATTGTCAATAGTTGAACAACATCCAGAACTATTTAATATCTATTATCAGAATACTTGTATCGTAAATCTTTCTCATAAATTTACTGTTTAATTGAATTTAAGCTGTCATTTAGCATTTATCTGACTTTCTTAAGAGGCTGTTTAAAAGTCTGAAATATTAATTTAATATATGGTAGTTTAAAAGTTCAATTTTTTGCCCTAGAGATAGTTAATAATTTTTATTAACTATAATCGTTTCGATAACGCCGGATATCAATTATTTGTAGGTAACGTGAATGATAGAATTGGTTTATGTAAGTCAAGCTAAGTATCTTTGTCAGGAATCTGAGTTAAAAAAAATTCTTGATATATCGAGAAAAAATAATATCGCGCACGGGGTTACCGGTATGCTGTTATACGATGATGGCGGCACATTTATTCAAGTCCTCGAAGGTGAGCAAAAAAAAATTGATGAATTATATGCGGTCATCGGCCAAGACACCCGACATACAGGTATAGGACAACTTTCATATACTGAAATAACAGAGAGAAATTTTCCTGATTGGAATATGGGTTACAAACGTATTAACGCTCAAGACACTAATTCATTTGAAGGGTACTCGACTTTTTTGGAAGACGTTAGTTCTGGGGATCCGAATCCGAACTTTGCTTTAGAAATTCTGAGGTATTTTAAACAAACATGTGGCTAATTAGGCCCGTTTATTTTCAACTAAATTTCAAGTTAAAAAGGCGACTGTTTCAATAATTAGAGTCAGGGTTAATTAAAAACTCAGGGAGCCTTAAGTACTTAGGGTTGTTATGAAAAGCATTAATTTACCGTTAAAACTCAGTATTACTAATCGAAAGTATTTGTAAATGGTTTATCACTTCTCCCCTTCTCCAAAAAAAATTAAAAATCAGGGTAGATATAGCTATATTACATGTCCCGCTCACATCATAGGGTAAGCTAAATTGTTCTCTAATTAGCGGCGTTTTTTGTATAAAAGTTTTATGTTATGGTCATTATGGTGATCTAATATTTCATCTAATTTATGTCCAATTTTAGAACAAATTTTAATCTGTTCTAATTGTGGCCAAGTTGACCGCTCACCTTCAATAATCAATTCCTGGATTTCAACAGAAGTGAGCTGACCCAACAGTTTTTGTGGGTCAACAAAATTAAAGTTAGGTACAATATTTATATGACCTTTATAGTCTTGCGCCATTACCGAGTAGAACATACTCATAGTTTTACCTACATCTGGAATTTTACGCAAATATCGACGAGTGAATTTTTCGCCGCTTTTTAAAATTTCATGGGTAGATAATCGTAAAACTTTTTTTGCCCCTTTAGGCACAGGTATGTATTCTTCGCCTTTCATAATGGCCAGTGCTAATGGATTTGCCTGACTAACAATGTAATGATTTACACCATAGAGTCTAGCAAGTCTTTTAGCTGGTAAATCGTCTGTCACTGCACCGTCTACCCAGCGACGGTCCGGTAAATGAGGCTGTGCCTCGCCAAAGACATTTTTCGCCATCAGCATAACGGGCGGATATACGCCAGGCACAGCACATGACGCCATAACCGCCGAACGAACATAAACATTAGGAGATGTAATCGCATTCATTAGCCTAGAAGACTGGTGTTCCTCAAAAGGAGCAATAGTGATACTAATCATTCGACCGGTTTTTTCATAGGCTTCCTGAAAAGTGATATCGGGAATAATAGCCTCCAACATCAATTTCAATGCTGCTGGGTCTGCTTGCTTACGAATTATGCTTTTAGGACGTTTATCAATTTCAGCTTGCAGGGGATCCAGCACCTTGTCACCGTCTAATACAGATGGTAATTCGTCATCAGAATAAGTTCCAAGTATAGCCGCAGAGATTGCACCCGCACTTGAACCCGAAATAACAGTGGGTAACACTTTATTTTCAAATAATGTCTTGATCACACCACGATGAAAGTGTCCAAGTGATCCAGCTCCACTCAACATCAAAGCTGAACGGCCAAAGCAGTGGCTGGCACGTTCAAAAAAATCTAGTTTGTCTTCCTCAGTAATCCCGCCAGACTCTGCAATAGTGGATATGTGCTCAAGGGCCCCGACTATTTCATCAACATACTCTTCAATTAAATGCTTTGTACCAAATTTCGCCAGTTTGTAGAGAATAGACTTACCCATGCCTCCCTGATTTCCATGAATACCCTCATTCAGGGCAAATAACAGGCCAATGTCGTCTTCCTGACGTCTAAACTCTTTCAGCGCATCAATTCTGGTACGAATATTTACATAATCGTAACTCTTGGATTCTTCTTTATGTTTCCATGCTTCAAAACCAGACTTGGCGTCATGCTCAAGTGCAGCGTTTTTCCAATCGATATAATTATTGGCACTGCGCATTTTACGATCCAAACGGGTGAGAGAAAAGTTAGTAGACAAGGACAACATAAAGTCAAATTCCGCAATAGTAAAGAGTAAATCGACGAGTATTATAATCAAAAAAAAACTCTAAATCATCAAGATGGCTGATATAAACATACAAGTAAAAATGAGGGCAAAAGATGACTTACATCAGATTATGAAGACATATATTGTCTTTCAATCAAATATTAAGTGCCATATGTAGTCTGAGAGAGGGTTTAACAAGAAACTTATTATGTGCGTATTGTTAAATTCTTATTGATTAGCTAAATTCTAACAATTTTATAATTTGTCTAAAAAAATAAAATATATTATTTCTTTCATCTCTTTTTTAGCCGGTTGGTGTTTGTTAATACTTATATATGCCACAAGCAGTATTAACGGACCACTACAATCAATGTTATCTCTGTGCGTTATATATTCCAATATGAAGAACTGGCCGAATATCCTTTGCAAAAATAGGCTAGCCTTAGGGCTTGATTTTGATTGGAGTGCTCACTTTTATTTGCAGTGATGGATATTTGAAATGCACGGAGATAGAAAGCCTTGCTTATATCTCCGTGAACGCAAGAATGGGAGTAAGCGCATTAAAGATATAGAAACTGGATTGCTTGATAAAGAAACTCTTTTGTTATGAATATCAAAAAACCTAATGGGACCAGTCAGGCAAACTATGATGTCCTTTTGGCTCTGCCTGCATTGATTATTGAGGCAAATCTTAACCCTGAGGTTGATATAATTGAAATAATCGAATTGATAATTTGATAATTTGGTTTGTTGCTTCGGCATAAGGTCCGTTGCTAATGTTCAAAACTTAAATTCCTGCAAGCTAGGTCAAAGGCAAGAGAAAAGAATAGAGTGTCCGAAATTCGCCTTTGACTTTATTCCAGACATGCCAGCTACTTTGCTAAATAGTATGAAATGGACTTATTATTGCTGCAGTTGCCTCCTGAATTGCATTATAATAAATAAAATTAAATATTTTATTTATTTGTATATTTTTATTAGTGGGTCTTTCGCATGCTTCAAAAGTCATGTGCACCACCCTAGTTTATTTAACAATGGGGGGTGCCTTCTGAATACTATTTGGCTCAAAAACGTCCTGAATATAAACGGACTACCAGTATTTTTTGCAGGTAGACCAAAGAATCAAGCTATTTATGCGGTTTCTGCCCTTCAAATAAGAAGTTTACAAATAATCGTTAGCACATGAGCGCATGTTTTTATTGCAGATAAAATTAATTATAATCACGCAAATCTATTGTAATTCATCAAAAAATCAGGCGCCTTAGAATAAACTGAAGCGGTTGCTTTGTTATTCTAAACTAACATTTAATAACTTATTTTGATGTTAGAGCAAGTTGTTAATCGTCTCTAGAATAACAATAAACTACATTTTTTCTAATCGTTCATTGATACATTCATACGATCCCATCTCAAATTCTTCACAAACCCATGGGCGATTTTCATAGATAGAGCACATTAATGTATCTCGGTCTAGAGCTGAACATCGACCATCGTCTAAACGCAACATAGTCAGACTTCCATGCTCATCAACATGAATATGCTTACTTGGAACACCTGTATCAGAAATGATCATAACTTCTAAACTACAACAACATGCCTTACAGTTTGCACAAGTGATTTCTGCTGATGGTATATTTTTTACTTTAATCATTATTTATAATAGGTATCTTGTTAATTTTATAATTAGGTGTCTTGATAATTCGTTATTTGTTGTTAACAAAAAATTCAATAAGCACCTGTAGTAATTTATTCAAGCAAGTTGAAACACTTAATTATCTAGATTTATAGAGCGATAATGTGACATTAAAAATATTGTCTTTGAAAGTCAAAAGAAATAAAGACTCTAAACAAGTTGATGAAGAGGTCAAGGAAGTATCTCAATATGAACCATAACACTTTTTTAAATGACCCAGCCTTAATTCAACTCACTGCATCCACATGGGAACAGGTACTGGCAAGATAACCATGGAAGCGATAGGTTTAATCACGCCGACGGGTATAAGACAGCTAAGCTTGATTGTTGCTCCAAGGGATATGTATAAAAGAGCATCTCGAAACTTATTTGCCAAGATCTGGTGAAAGCTTGCCCTGACTTAAAGCTTTATACGTTAATCGTTGATGAACGACCGGAAAAAGTAACTGACTTTAAAAGCAGCGTACCTGCGCAACTAAAAGCATTATCTACTGATTTAAACTGCGAATAACAAGGCGTATTTAAGCTGCAAAGAGTTAGCACATCAAAAGCCAGGTTTCCGTAATAACAAAATTGTATTGCCACATTATGATTAAAAAGAAGGGTGACCCATCAAGTTGGCTGATATAAACATACGAGAAAGGATGAGGGAGATGAAATTTTTATATAATGTCACCAGCACTTATGGAAATTAATCATATATTTAGAAATATTTAACAGTATTTACAATTTGTATAATTAATGAAGTTTTAGCAGGTACAGTTTAAATTCCCATTAACACAGAATATTAACAATAATGACTATGTCAGTGCTTTAATTGATCAATTCTTTTCTTTGGCTATTTATATTGATAATTTACTATTAATTGGGTTGGGAAATCCTATGATGTCTGAACTAAATAGCAGTGAACATGAAAAAATAGTGCTAGAGCATCAGGCGGCAAAACTTTTTATGCGCTGGTATGAGCACGAGACGAGTAATCCAATTCGCCACCTTTGGCATAACCGGCCTGCCAAACCAGATGTGTCTTGTCGTTTTGAAGGAGACAGGTTAGATTTGGAAGTAGCTCATCTATATGGCAGTGAGCAAGAAGCCATGCAGATATTGAAGCGAGCACTAGGCGAGAAAACCCATCAAGAACTGCAAGAGTTGGAAAAAACTGCTGAGCCTAATGCACGTCTGTTAACTGCATTAAATCGAATTTTATTTAATAAATCTTTTAAGCGCTACAAAACAAAGCGAGTTTGGTTAGTGATCCGTAATACTCACCCTAGCTGGGGGAAAAAACAAATTTTAGCTCTGCAACACCTTATATCTATTCCCCGAGACCATCCATTTGAACAAATTTGGATAGTAGGTGACTTGTTTGGAAAGAGCGGAATTGTAAAGCTTTTTCCCTAGAGCATATGCTGCTCTAAAATGCTGTTATAAATAATACATAACAGCGTTTGAATACATGTGGTAAATAAAAACCAAGTCTATGCCTTAACTAATATAACATTGCCATTAGTCTACAAATGAAATATTCAAATATTTAGGGGTAAAAATCTCAACCAGGCAACGTATAACGTAAAACCTATACTCAAAAAGTATTGTTTTGTTATTTTATCAACAACTAAGCGGATTAATTGGTCAATTTTTGATGGGACATAACAAGCGTTACAAAGGGATAAATAAGTTTGACTGAAAACAAAATGTTCCAACGCATGGTTAAATATAGGTCCAGAATCAGCCTCAAATATTTCAATACTGCAGATCTATTAATGATAATGGCTTGAAAATTTTCAAGTAAAGCTTGAGACGCACTCTTCAAGGAGCAACCCAGCTAATGACTCAATACATTATAGCCTTGAGAGACTTAACTTCATCCGAGCAGATCCTTGATTAAAGAAGCGTTCCAGTTTGGGTTTATCGTTTGTTGGCAGTGCATGTCGATGCCTTTATATCGGAGAATGACACCTCAAGAAGTAACAAGTTTATACTTGATGGCTTAAACGAGTTTCCCCTCTATTGTTGGGCTTTGACTATAAATATTGCTTAGTCGAGCATAAAAAAGGTTAATGTGTATTGCTCTGTTCACAGAATACAGGAAGCGCAGGAGCAATGTTTGCTTGCGCTTAAAATAAGGGTAACCACTTATATTCTGTTCGACGTTTTCTATACATAATATTCTTTATGGTTTATCAAAAACATTATTTTTACTTGGCTCGTTTGGTTAAGGTAGGTATGGTTTTGCGGACGCTCACTTTCTTTATAAAATAATGTTCATTTGTTAACTTTAAAAAATAATTTCAAAATCACGTAGAGACTCTTCATAATTAACAATTAAATCTAGAGACGTCTAATAATTATAAGCTTGAAGGGATTTATTCATAATAGTTCAGCAGTTTTGTTATATAAGCTATTGTTTTAAATTGATTTTCAAATTATGTTATATATAACATATATACAACATAATTTTTGTTATACTATCGCCGTAATTTCGAACGTCTCTACTCAAGCATTAATAAATTGTTAATAATAAGTTATGTTACTCAGAGTGATAATAATAATTTACTTTCTGATTTAAAAATACTAAAGGGTAACAAATGTCATGTGTTTTAAGTTGATTTTCATAATAACGTTATTAAAATTTAATATGCGTATTTTAAAAAATATGAAACTAGTCAAAAACAACCGGTTCACTTTAGTAGCTTAAATATTCATTATATGCATCGGATAAGACGCAATCAAAAATTGTGCTTAGAATCAGTGAAGTTAATGCAGCGGAATTAAACCTAACAGAACATTATTGCGAAAATTGAAAAAATCACAGCAACTTAAGAAGCAAGTAGAGATGTAAACAAACAGCTATATTTTAGAAATTAAAAAAAGCCAGAGTTAAATCGACACACATCTCTATCAAATATAAATATTTAAATTCAAGAACATTCCGCTTAGAAAAAAATTTTTAAGCATGCTTATTAATATTTTTTTTAAAATAGCATTGTATCTGTTAATTAATGGATCTAAAAATTTAATATGTAGGTACTTATTATTTTAAAGCTTGTTAATAGCTGATAGTTTTATTACTAAAATTTTCTAATATTTATTCAGCCGGTCAGAAAAAAAGCAGAAAATTTCACAGCATTTTATATTTATCACACCAAACAATTAGAATCATTTGGCTATATTTATTATGAGTGTTTTATTTATTGGTTATTTGATTGTTAATCAACCATCAAATTTAAACTTAAATAATTAACTCACGAACGTCCAAAATTTACTTATCTAGAATTATAAAGCGATATCATGACACGAAAAATATTATCCTTGAAAGTCAAAAAAAATATAGACTCCAAGCAAGTTGATGAAGAGGTCAAGGAAGAATCTCACGATGACCCACAAAAACGTTTTTTAAACGGTGTAGCCATCAATCCTACTCAGTGCATTCGCTTAGAATTAGGTTCTGAAGAATTCACCACGCGAGCGATGGATTTAATCACACCGATTGGTATGGGCCAGCGAGGTTTGATTGTCGCTCCACCAGGTTGCGGAAAGACCACCATATTAAAACATATTTGCCAGGCGGTGGGGAAAGCTTATCCTGAGATAAAACTTTATGCGTTACTTATTGATGAACGACCCGAAGAGGTAACTGACTTTAAGCGCAGTGTGCCGGCAGAAGTTCACGCTTCATCCACTGATTCAAGTTATGAACAACACGTTCGTGTTGCTAATCAACTCCTTAACGCTGCACGCAAAGAAGCAGGCCAAGGCAAGGATGTTATGATTGTCATCGACTCTCTCACAAGGCTCTCACGAGTTCATAATGCAAGTCGAAAGAGCAGCGGTCGTACAATGTCCGGTGGACTCGACGCTAGAGCCTTGGAGGTACCACGAAAACTATTTGGCTCCGCAAGAAAAATTGAAAACGGTGGGTCACTAACCATCCTAGCGACCATACTCGTTGATACTGGAAGTCAGATGGATCAGGTGATATTTGAGGAATTCAAGGGTACCGGAAATATGGAAATTGTTTTATCTCGAGGGATTGCGGATCTGCGGGTCTTTCCCGCGGTAGAAATTGCTAAAAGTAGTACACGCCGTGAGGAACTTCTTCTAAATCCGAAAGACCTCGAAAAAGTAAGAGTTTTGCGCAGAGCACTTTCTCATCTAAAACCCATAGAAGGCGCTAGAAAACTAGCTGAATTACTAGAGAAATATCCAACAAATGAAGAACTATTAAATTGTTTTATGCCAAAAATTTAAAAGTCTGTATTTTAGTAACAAATATTTGCATTGTCAGTCGTAACACGTTTTGTTACTCAATTTTAGAGGACATAATCCTGCTTTTTTTTCTCTCACCTCTAATCACCAAAAATAGCTAACAATAAGTCCTTTTATTTGAATATTGTATAGTCATCTATTTACTAGGCCCAATATGTTTTTTTCAATTTAGCAATGCCAGATTCAACTCCATTTTGATACCAATCGGTTGGGTTTTAACGGTTTGATTGAATATATTCAAGTCGTGTCGGGTAGACTTCGCCAATATCTACATATTCGTTAGGGAAACGCCAGTATTCAAGAAAAACGACAGCAAATGGATAACCATTTTCATGGACGAATGCCGTCAGCTCTGTGTTTATGTTATCTGATTCGGGCATTACCTGTATTAGCATTATATGTACCGTTTTTTTATTGATTAAAAACAAATAGATACAGACTTTTCAACAAATTATTTTGTTTATTATTATGATTATTTTGAGTTGCAAAATGATAATGCATAGTCGATTTGATAAGTTCAATTAAAATATTTAAAAAGGAAATATAAGCAATAATGTAGCAAAAAAGGAGTATTGCTTTTTTGTGTTAATTGACTAGTTTTTTACATGCTAAATTAGTTGAAAAGTACTGTCATTAGCCATTCAAGCTTTAAGTTTGGTAGGCACTTGATTAACTTATTTATGGTGTGTAAGAAAAGGACTATTTTCCACAAAAAATCAGCTAATTGAAGAATTGTGTAACTTAAACTCGTTGCTGCACATACTGGAATGTAGCGTTTATTCAAAAGAAATATAATTCAAATCATTAGACGATTTTTGCAGAATTCAATTCTACTTGGATACAACTCGTTGCTCTTAATACTAATTCCTGCGCCAGACACAGTACAATTCAACATTTCGTTTTAGATGTCTCAAATCAGATAATTGGCCTTCTTCAACCGTTTTATCAAGTTGATATTTAGCATCTATGCATTTTTCACCGAATCCATAGATGCTGTCGTTTTGTTCAAGCTCAGACGGATCCGCAGAACTCGCTATTGGTTTTGCGCAAGCACTCAATCCAAACACTACAAAACAAGCTAACAACATTACATCACGCATTGAAATCCTTAATGACAAAAACTAAACATTAAACAAAAAATGACCTTAAATTGACTTAACTAATTGATATATCGCTAAATCTCGCCGATGGAGCCGTTTTCTTTACACATCAGAGGGGAATAATGCCTGCAAGTACAGGTTAAATGTGCATAAATTTTTCCATCTATATCTTTAATTTCGCCTTCAGAGCCCCCTAGATTTTTTGAAACATTAATAACTCGGCCCTCAGCAAATAAATTAGGATTTATTGGTATGGGGCGCATCATTTTAATATTTAAATCAATCGTTCCGTAGCTGATGCCTGCATCAAGAACAACCCAGTTACAGAATCTAAAACAGTAGCTGTAAACCCTCCATGGACTCCGCCAACAGGGTTAAGATGCCTAGAATCGGCTTTTACAGTAAAATTAACAATACCTTTTTTAATGATATCCATTTTCATTGGGATAGTTTCTGTAATCGAAGGAACGGGTAAAAGCCCTTCAACCATAGCGGATAAAAGCTCAAATCCTGACATATATTTTAAATCCAAAGGTCTTTCTCCATTAGTGCATAACCTATGCATTCGCTGTTAGTTTTGAGTAAATTACCGGGATACACACTTTCAATTCAATAATACCTTTAGAGCTATTCGACCGTATTTACAATGGAAAATTTAATAGGTTTCATAAGGTCGTCAGAATTTGAGATTATCTTTAACCTTAAGATTATTGATTTTTGTTTTCCCAAGTATTTTCAATAGCTGGTTTCTAGAAAATATGAGAAGCGGATAAAAAATTGCCGACCTTGTTTGTGATTTAAACATCCAGTAGTTAAAACGATTAAACATTCCCGAACGACTCCCTATCAATGCCAACATATGTATGGCATCCGAGCCATAATAGAGTTGCTCACCCATTCTCAAAACCATTCCTTGGTCAATGTCGAGGCCTTGTGCCGTGATTTCATTCATCACCATACTGCTTTTTCTTGCATCCACAATGCGTAAATCACCGACATTTTCTGAGATCCTCACTAGCTTGCAATAAGCATTACAAGCAGGGCATTCACGATCATACACCAGTAAAATTTCTTCACGCTGCATCGGATGCACCCTCGCCTATTAACGTATTTGTAAAAATATTAAAGAACCCATTCTAATTCAGTGAAAATCACGATGGAAGATCACACCATTTTATAGGTGATGTCTACGCAAATTGTTATAAATTAACGTTTCATCTTTAGTGTTTTTAATCACTGAAATAACGCCAACTATTTAGGTAATAATCAAGTATTACAGGTTTATCAATTTGATTAATATCAACTTCTATTTGTTGTAAATCTTTTTCAAAAACAAACATAGACAGCATACTTTCATTAGTTAAAAAAAGACTATTTTCTAAGGGGCGTTTAGGCATTAACTTTATGGGTTGCAAAGCACTTAGCACAAACCCCCAATCACCAAAAGAGGGGACATTTGTGTGATAAGGATAGGTGTAATCAAAACCTGCTGCTTTTATGGTTTTTACTATACTCCAAAATGCGGGTTTAACAAAGAATGGGCTTGTTGCTTGTGTCACCATCACGCCATCAGACGTTAGATTTTCTTTGGCTAAACGGTAGTATTGCTTACTATATAAACGAGAAAGTGCGATAGTGTTTGGGTCGGGTAAATCATTAATAATAAGGTCAAATAAGAGCTTGTTTTTTTCAAGGAATACAAAAGCATCATCAATCACAACCTTTACTTTTTCGTTAGCTAAACTTCCTAAGTTAATATTAATTAAATGCGCGTTATTCTTGGCTAATTCAGTCATTCTGCAGTCTAAGTCAACGACAACAATTTGTTCAATTTCTGAATACTTAAGAAGTTCTCTTACCGCTAAACCATCTCCTGCACCTAATACCAATACACGTTTAACTACTTTTTCAACATAAGTCATAGGCACCATTACTAATGACTCATGGTAACGATATTCATCCACAGACGAAAACTGTAAAACACCATTTAAGTAAAGTCGAAGATCGTCTTTACTTTTCGTCAGGGTTATCTTTTGGTAAGGGGTTTGCTCGCTATGCACTATACGACCGTTATAGAGCATTTGATCCCAATGTTTCAATGCCTGACTAGAAAACACCAACATCAACAAAATGATTAAACTCATACCAGATGCCAAAAATTGCAGCTTTTTACCCGTTTTGCCAAGTACTTCTCTATATGCATACAAAACGACTGCTGCAATAGACATATTTATCAGCCCAAACAGCAATGATGATTGGTAAATACCCATAACAGGTAAAAGAAAGAACGGAAATGCTATGGTGGCAATCAATGCACCTAGATAATCGAAAGATAAAATATTAGCAATATTGGATTTAAGAGCTTGGTAACTCTCCATTAATCGAGTTAGAAAAGGAATTTCTAGTCCGATTAGAAAACCAATACATAAAGTGAGCAATACATAAGTTGGGTAAAATAATACGGTTGTAGTGTAGGTAAAATATAATAATGGGATACTAATACCACCGATGACCCCGAGTAGGATTTCGGCGATAATAAATCGTTGTAATAGTTTGTCCGTAATGAATTTAGATATATAGGAACCAAACCCCATAGCCGCCATATATAACCCAATGGTAAGGGAAAAAAATTTTACACTATCACCCATAAAGTAAGACACAGTAGTAGCAATCAGTAACTCATAGATGATCGAACATAAGCCTGCTATAAAAGCGGTATAAATCAAAGTGGTGGATTGTTTCTGCTTATATTGTTGTTCAGGCAGAACTGTCTGGTCGTCCGACATGTCAAGTGGATCCATCTGTAGGTAATGTTTTGTTTAAAGAAGTGCCTCTATCAAACTCACGCACGTCGACACTTTTCGGACATAAATACTTCTTAATGGGCGCGATGGCTAGACTGGGGTCGCAGTTACCACACATAAATATATCTACGGCGGCAAAGTGACTTTCAGGCCAGGTATGAATACTTATGTGAGATTCGGCAAGTAATAACATGCCAGTAATGCCTTGTTCACCTCCAAAACTGTGGAAGTTCTTTTGTAATATCTTAGCATTACAAGCCTCTGCTGCCTCGAGTAAAGCTTGTTCAATAACACCCTGGTCACTTAAATGGCATGCTTGGTATAAGTCTAAAAGCAGATGTTTCCCAGGTGTATAACTATTTTCCATAAAGACGTTTTCTTAATTCTGACATTATTTAGGAGTACGTTCTTTCGTTAAAAGTCTATTGTCTAATTTCGTTACGGGAGTAGCAAATAAAAAGGGAACAATTAACACACCTACTTAACGTTGAAGTAATTTGTAGACACCAATTGATTCAATTGAATAACTCGAAGACCCCAGCAAATAAAAACTAGACTTGTACAGAGCATTGATATTGTTTTTTATTTTTTGCCAATCTTTGACCTACCCTGCTCCTATTCAATAACCGACCGTCTTTCAACATTCTCTTTATCGGCAAAACTCTCTGTATCGGGAAAATTGTTCCTTATGTAAGATTGAAAGAGCCGTAAACACTCTCTGTAAATTAATCAAACTTTGCAGTTATCTGGCAATATTTATATTATGATTTTTGGTGATTGCCAAAATTACATTAGGTACGGCTACGGTTTCCTCGCCTCTTAGATTGTCCTCTTCGTTGAGGTTGAAGAGAGGCCTCAAAATTTCCATATTCATCTTCATCTTCATCATCCAATGATCCTGATGGTACTTTCTTGGTAGGTATAAAGCCTGGTAGGATCTCATGCTTGAGTTTGTAGCCAATGAGACGTTCAATAGACTTTAACTGCTTAGATTCATCTTCACTAAATAACGAAACTGCCAAACCAGACATGCCAGCACGGCCGGTACGACCAATGCGATGCACATAGTCTTCTGGTACATAGGGTAGATCAAAGTTAATCACACAAGGCAGTTGATTCACATCAATGCCCCTAGAGGCAATATCTGTAGCAACCAGTACCATAATGTTCCCATTCCTAAAACCATCTAAGGCTAACGTGCGTGCATGCTGAGTTCTATTCGCATGGATTGATGAGGCACTAATACCGGCTTTTTCCAGCTGTAATACCAAATTATCCGCACCGTGCTTAGTACCACTAAAAACCAAAACTTGCAGCCAATTGTTCTTTTTAATTAAGTGAATCAATACCTCACTCTTTCGCGCTTTATCCACAAGGTGTAATTTCTGCTTAATAGAATCGACAGTATTTTTCGCAGCAGCCACTTCAATCAAAAGTGGATTAAGTAACATACCTTTAGCGAGCGACTTGATTTCTTTAGAAAACGTTGCTGAAAACATCAAGGTTTGATGCTTAATTGGCAGCAGCATTTGGATGCGACGGATATCGTCGATAAACCCTAAATCCAACATGCGGTCAGCCTCATCCAATACTAATATCTCAAGCTGATCGAAGTTAATCGCCTGTTGATTATAAAGGTCAATCAAACGACCTGGTGTAGCGACCAGCACATCCAAACCACCTTGCAGCTCAACTATTTGCGGTTCAATCCTCACACCACCAAACACAACCGCAGAACGAAGAGTCATATGGCGGCTGAAGTGCTCAACACTCAGGGCAACCTGAGCAGCAAGTTCACGAGTGGGTGTAATCACTAAAGCACGTACATATTTAGCCTGCCGGTTTAGGTCAACCAAGACAGTACCACCAGACAATAGCTGCACCATAGGCAGAATAAAACTAGCTGTCTTGCCCGTACCAGTTTGAGCAACCGCGATAACATCACGTTGACTAAGCACTGCCGGGATAGCTTCAATTTGTATCGAAGATGGCGTGATATAACCTTGTTCTAAAACGGTATTCAATAGCTCGTCACACAAGCCTAAAGAGCTAAATGACATAGATAAACGTTCCTTGAATTGATTTTATTAGACAATTTTAACTGATCGCCGACGTATTAAATTGTTATTCTTTGGGATGTTCTAATTCTATATCAATTAGCTCAATTATATTTTTTGATTTATCCGCTATGGTTTCGTATAAGTTAATAAGGGCTGGTGTCGTATAATTTGTGATGAACAACCCGTTTTTATATTCTAGACTTTGTCACAATTCTTCGAAATCAGATGTTGAAATTCCTTGCTGCTCAATTGTTGCTTGCCCATAAAAAACCAATAATAGTTGTTGTGTATTGGTGTATTCAAAAATTGGTTTTGAGATGTTTTCTCGGTAATCGAAGGTCTCGTGATCAATAGCAAAATCATTTTTCTAATAAAGTTCCTCTAATTCGAGTAACAATGTTTTGACAGTGTCGTTTGATATTAAATTCAGATTTCCAGAACTTGCCAATTTTTTATACGTAGAATTATTGGGGGTAAATCGTTCTTCCATAAGAGAGTTAACGATATTTACAGTCATTTC
>JAWUXU010000148.1:0-13729 GCA_034111145.1 Paraglaciecola sp. | reverse complement strand
CTGATTCAGACCCACTGTTCAGCGCAGGTATATTAATGCCTATGCTCCTAGATGGTTTGGAATTGTTTGCCGGATATGCAGAGAACTTTGCGGCAATTAAAGACACAGTATTAGAGCGCGATGCGTCGACACTTGATCAGGTTAGCCCCGAATCAGCCAAGAACTTTGACTTGGGTTTACGTTTTGTATCCGAAGATTTTAACGCCAGTTTGACCTACTACGAAATAATCTTTGATGACAGGCTCACTTTTATTGCACCTGATTCCCCGGCAGGAATTGATTTTCTAATTGGTACTAACGGTACTTTCGTTAATTCAGGTGGCATTGAATCTTCAGGTTTAGAGGCATCACTGAGTATTAATGTGACAGAAAACATGACAATTTATGGCTCGTACACTCACAACAATTCTGAATACACCGATGGATTATTGGGTTTTCCAGCGGGTAACATAGTATTTGGTTCAGTAGAAAATATGGCGGTGTTGTCATTTGATTGGCAGAAAGATAATTTATTGTTGGTGAGTATCGACGGATTACGTTGGCAAGAGGTGTTTCGGGGTTACCAGGATGACGTTCTTAACTTAGACGAATTCAAAGCACATAAGAGTGCATTGGAGAAACAATTTTCTGGAGAAAACATTCAACAAAAACGCCAGAAATTAATGCCGTTTTTATGGCAAGTTGTCTCTAATCAGGGTGTTTTAATAGGTAATAGAGACAATCATTCAACGATGCAATTAACCAATGATTTGTGGTTTTCGTATCCTGGTTATAATGAATTATTAACCGGTAAGGCCGACCCTAATATCGACTCTAACCATGCTAGCGACAATACCAATATCACTTTTTTGGAATGGTTAAATGTTCAAAAAGGTTATCAGCAGCAGGTTGCGGCCTTTGGCAGTTGGGATGTTTTCCCTGCAATTATCAACCGCACTCGCAGTCAGGTACCCATTAATGCTGGGTTTGAGTCAGCCGACTGGGCTAACTTATCAAGCAAAGCTAAGTGGTTAAATGAATTGCAAAAACAAATTCCCAGTCCTTGGCATAATGTACGTTTAGATGCCTTTACTTTTGGTTTTGCCAAGGAATACATTTTAGCGTATCAGCCAAAAGTGATATATCTGGCGTTAGGTGAAACTGATGATTTTGCCCATCAAGGCAATTATCCAGAGTACTTGCGTGGTGCTAAAAGAACCGACCAATTTATTGCGCAGTTATGGACGTTATTGCAATCTATAGAGCAGTATCAAGGCAAAACCAACTTAGTTATTACAGTTGATCATGGTCGTGGAGATACTGCGAAAACCTGGCAACATCATGCAAGCCCTAAAGCAGTCAATGGTTATTTGGATGGTTTAAACCAATATAAAGACGGTATACCCGGCGCCGATCAGATTTGGTTAGCCGCTATGGGCCCAGATGTGAAAAATTTGAATGAGATGCAAGATAAACAAAGCTTTAGCTTAGATTAGGTTGCTGCTACTGTCATTCAACTGCTCGATTTTGATGACCAACAATTTGCCAATGATATTGGTCAACCCTTACCGATAGTCAAACAGAAGTAAATCATCATGAGATACATCACAACCAGTATTTTTTTATTTTTGATATTAACCCATACGACCATCATCGCTGCGCCGCTATCCTATAAGCCTGTTAAAATTTTATTTGGCTCATGTTTACACCAAGACAAACCTCAACCTATCTGGCAGGCGATGAACCAAGAGCAAGCAGATTTGTTTGTTTTGCTTGGTGACAATGTTTACGGCGATACCGAGGATATGGCTGAGTTGGAAGGCAAATATGCTAAGCAGTGGGCGACTTCAGGTATGCAAAACATGTTAGCCAATACTACTACTATTGGTATTTGGGATGACCATGACTTTGGTGAAAACGACGCGGGTCGAGAATACTCTCAAAAAGAGGCCTCTCGGCAGATAATGCTCGATTATTTTAATGTGTCTAAAAATAGCCCAAGGCGCACTAGAGCGGACGGTATTTATACCAGCCATATTTTGACTCAAGCTGATACAAAGGTTCAGATTATATTGCCAGACTTGCGCTGGAATAGAAGCCCTATAGAGTCTGTGGGCCATCTTAAGTATATACTCAGCAAAGCACCAAATAATCTAGGACCTTACGTTCCAAGCAAAGATAAACTGACCACTATGCTGGGCGAAACTCAGTGGCAGTGGTTAGAACAACAATTACAACAACCCGCAGATATTCGTATTCTAGCCACAAGTTTACAATTTTTACCTGAGTTTTCTGGCTGGGAATCATGGGCCAATTTCCCTCACGAAAGACAACGGTTTTTAGCCTTACTCGATAAATATCAGATAGACAACCTAGTGATCGTCAGTGGCGATACTCATTGGAGTGAACTAAGCCAAATAAAAAGGACAAACGGGAAGCAACTTTGGGAAATGACCGCTTCTGGTCTAACCGAAGAATGGAAACAAGTTAGCCCCAATAAGCACAGGGTAGGGGGTAGTTATGCCAAGGCAAACTATGGTGTTGTTGAGTTATCAGGGCAACAATTGAAAATGAGTATTAAAGATGTTTCGGGCTCCATCGTTATGTCACAAATAATCGAATTATAAAGTCTAGCCGGCAAACCTCATGGTTAATGTTATTGAAACGCTTGTATTTAAAAGGCTATTTTGCTTGGTATTTAATGGATGTTAACGTCTATACCCTAATGCATTTCGATCGCCAGATTTCTCCACAAATAAAATAGCTGAAGTACTCAACTCCTATGGAGCAAGCGACTTGAGCAACGCTGATATTATAACCTAAACAAAAATTAGCTATTTTGGATGAAGCGTCAGATGTTAAAAAAACTTTTCGCTGCGTCTATTAATACGTACTCAGTTTATCTGGAGTTTATTCGGTTTAACTATACTCTGACGTGGTCTGGGCACTGTTGTTGGTTTTATCCGTAAAAAACTGGCAAAGCGTGGAATACCTCTCGCCGTTAAGCCGAAATACTTAAACGTTATTATTGTGCCTATTGGCGGTGGATTTCGCCGCTGCATGTCAGAAAAACCAGAGCCAATCTTAAATTGCAGGTCGTTTTCCAACTCGACTAACAACGAGCCCAGCATGCTTTTGTATTTACCTTTGCCTGAAATATATGCAATGACTGTCGCTTCTGCGTCTTGGTGTTTTTTTAGCTTAAGCAAATTCTCGCTCCTACCATCTTGATAATAAGCCCCCTGATAATGCAACATTAGGCCTTCTGCTCCTTGTGCGACTAATTCATCTAACTTGAGCATAAGTTGATTTTGATCTCCTAGTTTGAATTGAGGTATCACTTGCAAATGATTTGTGGCAACTGCATGCACCAAAACCTTTAGCTCAGTCAACCGCTGACTAAAATTACCTTTATGTTCAGGTAAATCAAACAGCATAAATTGGATGTTTTGCCAACCTTGGTTTGGTGATTTGCGTAACACAATAGAAGCCGTTTTCTCAAAGCTGTTTCGGTTCAACCATAACTCGCCATCCAAAGTCTGTTTTGGGAAATTTGTCACAAACCAAGCTGGCGCGTTAATAATATTGCCATTGCGCGTAATAAGCGCTGAACCATTCCAACGGGCACGAATGCCGTCTAGTTTTTCGCTGATCCAGTAGTTTTTTACCAGTATGTCGTCTTGATACAAGGTGGCTAATTGTTGGGGTGCAGATATTTCTTCAGTTCGGAATGGGCTGAGCTCACCAGCAAGACAAAACGCATAAGTCTTAGACAACAATACAATAATCAACAAACCAGAGATGTGTATAGGCGAAAACATATTCGGTGCATTCCATGTCAGTGAATACCTTCAAGCCTAGTATAAAAATCATCTGCATTACAACTTTCATCGTAAATCGATAGGTTTATAAGTACCCGTTAACAGACTAAGCTTGCTTAGCTCTGGACCACCAACTTCTGCGGATAAATCGTAAATTGTAAATTCCACCTCTTATATGTCCAACTATTATCTAGGACACAGAACACGTTAAGTAAAAAAAGAACACATTTTATGGTTGGTTATGGTTGGTTATGGTTAATTATTGTTCAATTGTATTTGTTTGCAGTTCGTCGGGAAATTTACATTCGAGCTAAGGTAAACATCTAATTTACTGGGGATAAAATCATGAGAAAAGTATTCATACCATTACTCTGTTTATTGTTCAGCTTTTCAATTGTAGCCAAATAAGAAAAAGTACCAAGCATTTATGAAAACATGGGGTGAGGAAAACGAAAAGGAATCTAATAAGATCTCCGCTAATTATCATGACGTCAGAATGCTTACGGGTGAATAGCGATTCAGAGAAATAATGATGAAATAAAAGTCTGAATGCCTAATAATATTACCATTGAGGCTCCTGGGCTCAATTTTTCCAATAGAGACCCTGAATATAAAGTCCCTTTATTTTTTATCTTAAAATAAAAAAGCTAAGCTTTTTTGGCCTCGTAAAAACTCCTCTGTAAAACCAATACATAGTGAAACGAATTAGTTGGCTTGAATAACTCGCACCTAGTTCAGTCTTACTTGTGGCGCTAATGAGGCATGTCACATTTTTTAATGAGTTGCCGCACGTGACAACCTGTCGTTAACGGCTGCCCATGCATCATATTGCGGCGGTTGTTCAATAATGATTTGAGTAGGACAACTCTTATCAATTTGGTATAAGGTCACGTACAGTTTTTTGCCAAAGCTAGCCGCATTATTTTCTAAATTTGACCATCTTGATATTGGAATGTTCGCTTTTTTACACTGTTCAATCATCAGCTCTGACCATACAATAAAATGGCAATTATTTTGGTTTAACATATCTATTTCTGACAACAATTTCTCAGAAGACACTATGCGCAAAGGGGTATTTGGCTGATAGTGTGCTTTGACATTTCCGGGCACCACTTCAAAGTGACTTTTCGGAGCATCAACACTGTGGCCAACAGCCATTTCCAGTTGCTGTTGTGTCACGGGGCCAGCACGAAGAATGCGTGGTTTTTCGCTGACTAAATCTAGAATGGTCGACTCCAGCCCATGTTCACATGAACCACCATCTACAATAGCAGCAATACGGCCATGTAATCCTTGCATGACTTGTTCAGCAATGGTTGGGCTGAGTTGTTTGTATCTATTGGCGGAAGGCGCTGCAAGCCCCTTATTTAACTGGGCCAATACTTGCAAAAATATAGGATGCGCTGGCACTCGCAAAGCAATGGTGTCTAATCCACCTGTTACATCATATGGCACGTGGGCTGCTTTTTTTAGCAGAAGTGTGAGTGGTCCAGGCCAAAATATTTTAGCTAACTTGTATGCATTATTGGGGATAGATTTAGCCCATTTTTCAAGATGCGTTACATCGGGTATATGCACTATCAGTGGATGGTTTTTCGGCCGCCCCTTAGCCTCAAAAATTTTATTCACTGCGATGATATCCGTTGCATCAGCGGCAAGTCCATAAACAGTTTCTGTGGGTAAGGCGACACATTCGCCTTTTTGTAAAAGACTCACGGCTTGGGTCAAGCTATGTTCGCCGACCAATAATAACGTTTGGTAGTTTTGACTCATATTATTTACTCAAGGATTACAAAATTGACAATAGGTAGGGTCGGCACCTTTTTGTTCTACTATCTCATCATTGCGATAGCTACAACCATCACATATGCGTGTCCATGATTTTGCTTGTTCTGTGGGTAGGGTGCATAAGGAGCAGGGTAATCCAGACTGCTTTTCTTTAATAACAAAGTTAAAGGCATCACATTTAGGGCAGGTGTCTGATAACCGCCTAATTAAATCTTCAGCAGCCTTTGCAATCATTTTTTGTCGCTGGGGACAATTCATAGCGCGTAAATCAGGCTCGATTTTTATCTTTTTAGAAGACGAGTCGATATGCTTCAAACTATCCAATAGCTGCTCGGCAGAAAGACCTTTTTCAAGACTTTTTTCAGTGCGTAAAATCCATAGCTGATCAGGCAGCCCTAATAATTTTTGTTTTAACGGCACTTTGCCATCTAGCGTCAATTCTTGCACAGAAGTTGGACCCGCGGCATGGGCATAGATTGTGATACCAGTTGACGCTTGATGAAGACACAACAATTCATCGTTCCAATTGATCATGCCTGGGGCTGGGCCACCGCCAAAGCTACCTTCGCTGCCCAAACCCCAATCGGTCTGTGTTAACTCACACGCTTTTTTCGCTTTAGCTAATGCAGCATCCATGGGCGATAACGTGCGTTCAACTTCACCAGAAAATGTGCCTAAAGTATCGGTGTCAAACAAGCTCGACTCGAACACCTCGTAACCTAGTGGTGCAAGGTAAGGCGCTATCCAGCGTGCTTTATGATGTTTTGTAATGAGTGCTACTCGTTGCATTTATGCAAGGCCTTTTATGTTACCTGTGCTATTGAGCCATATTTATTTGAATTTTACACTACAGTTGAAAGACTATTTTTACTGATTTTACTTAATAGCAAACAAGTCGTTCGAAGAGGGAATGTGTAACAAAAGAATAAAACGGGTAAATACTCAGTGCTAGCTAGCAGAATATACACCCCATATTTTTTTTCGGACGCTGTCTAGGTTTCTTGCTCTTCCAGTTCTGGTAAAACCAAGCTCAGTAACATCGCTGTAAGCCCAGCAGTAGCAGCAGCTGAACTAAAAATACTTTGTACAATATCTGGGGTTTTTGCAAACACTTCAGGCACCAGCGCTAAGCCTAAGCCAAGGCCAAGGGAAACCGCAATAATAATCACCTTTCTGCGGTCAATGTATTCACAGGCCAGTATTTTGATGCCAGCCGCCGCCACCGTGCCAAACATAACCAGCGTAGCGCCGCCCAACACGGGTTTAGGGATCTGCTGAAGAATATCTCCCACACCTTGAAACAAGCCAATAAATATCAAAATTCCAGCGATATACATGCCGATATGTCTGCTGGCGATACCAGTTAGTTGTATCACTCCGGTGTTTTGGCTGAACGTTGTATTGGGAAAGGAGTTTAACATTGCGGCTATCATGGAATTGATGCCGTCACCTAGCACTCCATTCTTAATTCTTTGTATATACCCCTCTCCGGCGATGGGTTGGCCGGAAATAACGCAGTTAGCAGTAATATCGCCTGTTGTTTCTACTGAACTTATAATGTAGATAACCCCTAGTGGAATAAAAGCAGCCAGTTCAAAGTTAAAACCATATTTGAAGGGAACTGGAACGCTCAGTATTGCCGAAGGTAACAAGTCAATAGGGTTGAGCATCCCTGTTAGTGCTGCCGCCACAAAACCAGCAAAAAGGCCAACCACAATCGAAGATAAGCGGATCCAATTGTTGGTGGATATATTCATCAATACGATCACAGCAATAACAAAAAAACCGAGCATCAGATTAGCAGGGCTTCCAAAATCAGGGCTATTAGCGCCACCTGCCAGATCAGTCATGCCCACCTTGATCAGGCTAATACCGATACTGGTGATCACGATACCCGTCACCAGTGGTGTCACTATTTTGCGCAACCGCGGAATGAATTGGCTAAATCCCATTTGCACAAATGAACCAACAAAACATATGCTGGTTATTAGCGCGATAATCTCCTCTGGCCCACCTCCGGCATTCCGCACCATAAATCCGGCACTTAATATTGCTCCTAAGAAGGCAAAACTGGTGCCCTGCACACAAAGCATGCCTGCCCCAATTCCGAAGGGTTTATAGGCCTGTATAAAGGTGCCTATACCCGATGCAATTAGCGCCATGCTGATCAGGTAGGGCAGTTGTTCTTGCAATCCTAAAACACTGCCGATAATAAGTGTGGGAGTGACAATGCCAACAAAAGAGGCGAGCAGATGTTGTATCGCTGCGAAGAAGGATTCTATAACGGGTGGTTTATCATCAAGTTGGTATATTAGTTCCGACGGTGTTTTACTTCTCATACACCTTTATCCCCCTGTTGTGGTGCTATGTAATAGGACTGATGTAAAAAAATGTCACAGCACTATTACTTTTATTAATTGCAACAATGCTTTATCAGCACTATTCCTTATCAATTCCTTACCAATAGCTTATTACAGCGCACAAGTTATAACTTTTTATGTATATAGACTGTAAAAAAAGCCCAGCAATAATACTGGGCAAAAATTGATGGTACTGCTATAACGCTAAAAGTATAAAAGTGCTAAAAGTTATATCTAAAACGAGCAATTAACTGACGAGGAGGCACAAATTGAAAACCGGTCTCGTTAACCCCAAAAACATCGGTCATAGCCGAATTAACTCCATCCTCGTCCAACAAGTTAAAGGCGATCAAATCTACACCCCATATCTCGTCAGGGTCGTCGTAAGACATAGTGAGGTTAACCAAGTCATATGCATCCACATTGTCCACTTCTGGATTATTGAATACCCGCTGTTCAAACTCACCGCGATAAGTATATTGAATGCCAGCACGGATATAACTGCCATCTTTCATTTGATCTTCAAAACCCAAACTAATATCAGCAGTTAATCCAGGCGTTTTTGCCAACTCATTGCCATTCAAATTTTGCAAAAACCTATCTACGTCTCGATTTGCACCATGAATTTCTTCTTTGGCAGGAGTGATCCCGTCAGCAAGAAATACGTCTTCAATAAGTAGTCGGTTATCCAAGGCTAAATAATCTGCAGATACTCTAGACTCTATACTCGCCAGTTTTACATCTAGACTAAATCTGTCACCAATTAACGCGGTAAATTCTAGCTCCACACCATAGATTTCAGACTCTGGAATATTCGATACACCACTACCAAACTCGTTAAAGTCAGACGCCTGAAACTGTAAATTCGTATAATCGTAATAAAAAGCGGCGACGTTAGTGCGCATTCGACTGTTCATAAACTCTGTTTTGAGTCCTATCTCATAAGCGTCGATAGTTTCGTCTTCAAAGGCCGCACGAACCAGTGCTTCATCACCCTCTGAAAAAGTTAAATTGCTGCCACCTGGCTTTAAACCCCTTGTGTAGGAAGCATAAGTCATTGTGTCATCACCGGCATCCCATTCAAGGGCAGCACGGCCCGTAAGGTCTTCGGTTTTTGGGTTAATGAATGCTGGGGTAGAAGTGAAAAAGTTAGAAACGGTACTTTTTACCTCATCTTTAGTATATCTAAGCCCGG
Organism: Paraglaciecola sp.; assembly: GCA_034111145.1. GTDB lineage: Bacteria > Pseudomonadota > Gammaproteobacteria > Enterobacterales > Alteromonadaceae > Paraglaciecola. The sequence goes on along the minus strand of JAWUXU010000148.1, from coordinate 4,586 downwards.
TGATCAAGCGTACAGTTTCTGATAACGGATACGTTGTTTGACCGTAAAACGATAAAGATTCGCGTTGCGGGTTGGAGTCAGAAATAAAGCCTCTGTCACCGCCAAACACTGCCGGATTCGTTGGAGCATAACCATCAAGCACACCGTCACGACCAACATCAAGTTCTTCACGGATAGTGATTTCGATATCGGTATCAAGATAAAATGCACCGACAATCCAGTCCAACTTTCCAAACAGCGGCTCCTTAGAAATAACATTCACTTCCTGGGTAAAAGTAGTTTGGATATTGATTTCAGGGTTAAATACACTAATTTGGATTTCTGGGTTGGTAACGAATGAATGACGGTCATTGTCACGTACAACAGTGATGTCGTCTTTTTGATAGCTGCTCAGTGATTTGATAACCGCAAAACCTGCATCCCATTCTGCTATTAATCCGTATATTTGCGACTCTAAGTCATATGAAGAGTCCGTATCCTGGGACAAATTACGCGCTCCGGGGGTTGGATCATCAATACCTTTGATACCTGCTCCGTTAGACTCTCCGGTAAAATACTGAGCCAAAAATCTAAGGCTTAGTGTATCGCTCGCATTCCATAGCCAATCTGTGCGCATGGACAAGTTATCGATATTGTCCATGTCTTCACCGACAAATGTTTCACTTGGGTTTAAAACATTAGGGCCGTTGTATACATTTTGAGTGTATCCATCTTGTGTCAGTCTGCTGAAGGAAGTGCGCATGGCTAAATCATCACTGATTGGCACATTTACTGTGGCACGCAATCTGCGCATGTCATTGCTGCCGATACTTGCATCTGCTTTTCCGGCGAATTCTTCAAAGTCGGGCTTCGAACTTATAACATTGATGGCACCACCGGTAGAATTTTGACCAAACAGAGTACCTTGGGGACCACGAAGGATCTCTATTCGTTCAATATCAATAAAATCAGTTTGAAGTGCATAAGGCGATGCAATATAGATACCGTCCATATGATAAGAGACTGATGGATTCGCTGTTGCATTTTGATTCGCTTCATTACCCACACCACGAATCGAAATAACCGTTTTAAATCCTTCATTTTTTGCCACAGTCACACCAGGCGCTATTGCACTTAAGTCCACAAACGATAATATATTTCTATCTTCAAGATCCTTTGTTGTCAGAGCAGTTACCGCCTGAGATAAATCCTGCAAGCTTTCACCGCGCTTTTCAGCGGTAACTATGATTTTCTCAATGACTCGTTCTTCAGCATTGACTGATAGCACCGCCATATTAGACACTGCGATTGCAATCGCTATAGGTTTTAGTTTAAAGGTTGGTCTGCTCATTGTGCTCTTCCAAGATTGAATTAAAAATATTGTTGCAACTATCATTTGCGATTATGTGTATGTGTTTATTTAATTGTAGATATAGGATTGACTATCAATTAGCTGGAAGGTTTGCAGGAAAGATGCCAATTTCTTGACCACTTGGACAAGATTTGTCATAACTAGTTAATTATATGATAAATATATAGTTTATTTGAAATACACTGGAAAGCATGAGTCCTCCTGTGGTGTTTTACAGCAATGAGCAGGTTTTTTATTGCGCTTCAAATGTGCATAAAAAAAGCAACACTGCACAATAACGGAGCGTCTTATATTTAGATGTAGCGGTCACGGTAAAATACCTAAATAAAAACAATGAAAAAGTCAATGTTCAATGTTCAATGTAAGGTGTCAATACCCTTATTGCTATCCACTCCCATATAGCCTGCCAATGACTTACCACCGAATTGTTGAAGAAAAATGTCATCACTACTTGTTACTGGTCATCCAGGCGTAAGCTAGAGTGGTCCTATTTTTGTATGCTGATCCGAAAGTAAGGGACATATCTTGGTTTCATTGCAATAACCATATAATTCCCCTTTGGTCCAAAGACTACTGAGAATCAGTATACATAACAGGCGGGGTCATCAGACACGACAATGCAGGGGCAGGGCATATTGAGCATCAACCACCACCTTTACTGCAAAGGGGTTATCAGACGAACAATAGCTCACCCTTACCACAGAGTTTGAGAAACCGTTTTGTTATGCGCAGGGGCAGAGCAAATGATCAACCAATTTAAACACCATACAGGTCATAAATGCATTCGGAGCGAAGGCAAGCAATACCGAAACCACCGTCAATGGCATCGACCACGGACGTACTTTATCTATAGTATTACCCGCCGTAATGAAAATACGTAAAGAAACAAAACGTGAAAAATTATTACAGTACGCTGAATGTGTCTGGAACGTGTTTGGAATGTGTCTGGAATTTGACAGAGGGTAATAAAGACTCACGTATTGATCGTGCTATCGAATTAACCGAGCAATTTTTCGAAAAGATGCAAGTCCCAACACGTTTATCTCATGTTGATTTAGGTGCAGCAGATATTGATTTATGGATAGAAAAACTAACTCAACACGGTATGGTGAAGTGAGGTGTTAGCGCCGGTGAAGATCCGCAGTTATACCCGATGTCAGCCGAGAAATATGAGTCACTGCACTTTAATTTGATCCTGTGATACGACAATTAGTATGACAATTAGTATGACAATTAGTATGACAATTAATGCGGCAATTAGTATGACAAATGTAAATCAATACAATGTGACTGATTTACCTCAAGGACCAGACCGTTTGTTTATGCTGATGAGTAACCTATTCGTCAAGCGTTTTAAGATACTGGGATGTATTGTTTTTGATGAGTATGGTCATCAATATGATGAATTTAGCCAAGTCATGTCGCAATGGTTAAAACAACAAAAAATCACTTATTATGAAGACCTAGTCGAGGGATTAGAAAATACAGTTGAGTCTTTCATCGGTTTATTGGAAGGCAAAAACTTGGCAAGCTTGTGATGCTTGTCGGTCCTGAAGAATTGTAATTGATAACAACTTTTAAAGAGAAATATTATGTTAACAGTACACCATTTAAATAAGTCTCGTTCTAAACGCGTATTGTGGTTGTTAGAAGAGCTTGAAATGCCTTATCAGCGTATTGATCATCAGCGCGATGCTCAGACAAATTTAGCACCTGCAAGTTTGAAAGCAGTTCATCCCCTCAGTAAAGCACCCATTATCGTTGACGGTGATATTACCTTGTGTGAGTCCAGTACAATAATGGAATACATTTTGGATCAAGATGTTGAAAAACGTTTACGTCCTGAAAAAGGGTGCAAAGAGTATTACCAATATCTTGAGTGGTCGCACTTTGCTGAAGGATCGTTGGCATTACCGGTGATGTTTACGTTATTCATGGGAATGGAAACACGCAGCAGCGACCAAAAGATGGACGGCTATATTGCCAAAGAAGTTGCCTTAGACTTCGGTTATATTGAATCCACTTTGGCAGAACGTGATTATTTTGCAGGCGCTGAATTCACGGCTGCCGATATTATGATGCAAATCATGCTAGAAATTGCGGGTAGTCTTGGCTTGCTGAAAGGTAGGGATAAAACCTTGGCTTATTTAGCAAAAGTTCAAGAGCGCTCTGCATATAAAAAAGTGGCTAATCTTGGTTAGAGTATTAAGCAAACTTTTAGTACCAACATTAAACTCATGTAAACTCCAGAGAGCTTAATGTCAGCCTTCAACTTGTAGATTTAATTAGTTTATTTGAAACCCGCTTTAAATCGGGTTTTTGTTTTATTGAGGTCACATGCATAGTGCAAACGACCTAAACTGAGACGTTTTGTAACGTAGCGACCGGTTTAATGGGCATAAATTGATATGCTGTAAGCGACTGGTATAGATTCTATAAACAATCGCTAAAGCATTTTCATGCAACATGCAATAAGGTGGCAGTGACTTGTGCGTTACAACTTTGCAGATGATCCTAACCATAATCAATGCCAGATTAAATGAGTTGTTACTCATCAGCATTTTCTAATATTAGTTATTATCCCCTGAACCTTGTAAATTCTGAGTCTGATATATACAACAGGTATTCGCTTTATTTTTTTAGCGTTTTTAATTTTCATATGGGTTAATCGCAACTTAATAGTATTTTGTGATGTGGGCATAAGTACAAAAAAAGCTTAAAATTTAAAATTACGGTGTGTACTTCAACCCTGATTTTATGACTACAGCCCAAGTGCAACCTAATACTCACCGGCTAGATTAGGGATAGCATTTATTCTTTCTATACAGCAAAATCCCTGGAGCATCAGAGCCGTTGAGATATGATTTTAATCATGAAAGAGACCGGTAATTGTGACGAGAGTAGTTGTGAGATTGGTATTACTTGAGAAATAGCAAACACCAACTTTTAATGTTTTTACACTTCGGCCATTGCATGTCTGAAAATTTGGTGTGAGATGAATTCCACAGTAAGATGTATTACTCCTATTAAAACTACACAGAGAATAGCCCATTGAAAAATAAGCTGCTTGTAGTTGTTGCCATCGTCAGTATTATCGCTATATATCTATGGCAACAATCTGCACCTGATCCTATTGTGCACATCGCTTTACCCGAGGCACTTCGCGACACCATGGCCGGTCCAGTTGTTGGTTTTGCAGATAAAAAAGACACGTTCGGCTGGCTTGGCATTCCGT
>JAWUXU010000147.1:0-61957 GCA_034111145.1 Paraglaciecola sp. | reverse complement strand
CCTCATCCTCAATTTCAAGCAGGCGGTGAAAAACGAGCATGGTATACATTACATCATTTCTTTACTGAGAGGGGGAAGGATTATGCCTACTCTATTTCTAGCCCTACAGCTAGCCGTAAAGCATGCTCACGGTTATCTCCCTATTTAGCTTGGGGAAATATCAGCCTTAGGCAGGTGTATCAATTTACCCTAGGCAATTGGCAAAAAAAGGGCTGGCGCAGATCACTGGTTGCTTTCACTTCAAGGTTACATTGGCATTGTCACTTTGTGCAAAAATTTGAGAGTGAAATTGAAATGCAATTTCGCCCCGTTAATCGAGCCTACGAAAAATATCAATACGATCAAAGTGACTTAGCCATAGCCAACATCGAGGCATGGAAACAAGGTCAAACTGGTTTTCCATTAATCGATGCCTGCATGCGCTGTTTACATCAAACGGGTTATATAAACTTTCGGATGCGTTCGATGTTAGTGAGCTTTTTGTGTCATCAACTTGACGTCGACTGGCGCAGTGGAGTGACACACTTAGCCAAGTTGTTTTTGGACTTTGAACCGGGTATTCATTATCCACAATTTCATATGCAAGCCGGTATCACAGGTATTAACTTAATTCGATTGTATAACCCGATTAAACAGTCTCAAGAAAAAGACCCCAAAGGTGATTTTATTCGAAAGTGGTGCCCAGAATTAACTGAATTACCCACTGAGGTGATCCATCAGCCTTGGCAACTCACACTAATGGAGCAGCAAATGTACGATGTACATCTAGATGTGGACTATCCAAAGCCCATTATTGATTTTGAAACAAGCGCCAAAGCTGCTAGAGACAAATTGTGGGCGTTCCAAAAACGTGATGATGTTAAAGCAGAGGGACGGCGTATACTAAGACGTCATACCTTGCCAAATCGTCCCAAGAATATGTGACCTATTTAATAACATAGTACCGTCCTAATATGATAGGAATGTGTTATCGGTAATATAAACCCTTTAGATACGGAGCGCTATTTTGAATACTGATCTATCATCGCCACCACAATTTTCCAAACCTACTTTATTGGATATTTTAAAAGAAGTTAGAGCGCCTTTTGAATTTGCTTCAGTTGCGCTACATGCTCATGCGTTAAGTAAGGCACCTAAAGGTACTGGACAGGCTGTGATGTTAGTGCCCGGCTACTTAGCTGATGACTACTCCATGCGCCCACTTGGAACCTACCTAAAGTATCTTGGTTACGATATCTATTACACCGAGTTAGGACGAAATATGGGCAAAGTCAACACTGATATGATACGACTGGGAGATAGAGTCAAATCGGTGTCTCAAAGTCTAGACGGTGATAAATTAACGTTAATCGGTTGGAGCCTAGGCGGCATACTCACTCGAGAAGTCGCACGTTTATTTCCTGATGTGGTGCAAGAGGTTTTAACCTTAGGCACACCTATAGTCGGCGGTCCGAAATTTACTTCGGTGGGTAAAATGTACGCCAAGGGAAACAATATTGATTTGGAAGAATTCGAATTAGACGTACATCAACGTAATTCCATCGGACTGACTCAGCCTGTTACCTCGATTTATAGTAAATCAGACGGTGTAGTCAACTGGCAAGCTTCTGTGGACATATACAACCAGCATGCTATTAATCTTGAGGTTACGGGGTCGCATATGGGCTTGGGGATCAACCCTAAAGTATGGCTAATTATTGCTGATGTGTTAGGGAAATGACTGCATATTGCATATTGTAAGTTTCAAGTTGGATTTTGCAATTAATAGAAATTTGTAATTGCAGGACATTGATAATTTTTTGAATACAAATTAGTCTCATGTTGTCTGCCTCATAAAAATTGATATACAAGCTTGATATCACTATACACTTGACACAACATTAGCATGTTTCCTTTCTTTTTTAGGTAGTCCTAAACACATCTACTTTAGTACTTCTGGTGCTACTATACGTTGTCGGTTTTATACTAGCTGTTATTGGTTTGAAACTTGCATTTGATCTATTTTTTGTCGCAACTAGTTATTCTAAGAAGAGGTGTTTATGGTGTTTGATAATAGGGTGATTGCTCAATGTGTTGCGTTTAAGGGGCAAGTGTTCGCCGTTTTCTCAACACTTCTGGCTTTGTTTGTCACTTCTTTGCCTGCACAAGCTTTAGAAATTGGCGGTAGTGTTCACCAAGTTGATGACCATGGTTCACAAGGATATTCGATATTTATTACCGATAACTTTTCCAGAAGGAGCAAGTTTTATTGGGGTTTAGGGCTCAGTCGATATGATGAGTTGAATGTCGAATGGAATAATAGCGATTTGAAGTTTCCGATAAATAACGTTGAAGCATCACTATCTTACCGGCAACAGTTCACCTCACGAAATCTTATAATTCGACGTTTCAGTATAGAATACCAATTAGGATTAGCCGCATCGTTAACAGACAATAAATTTACTTGGCCTGACCTTAATGAAGAAAAGTACTTTTCAGAATCCGGTGATATTAACGGATTTTTAGCTATTTCTGCTCACTATAAAGTGTCTTCTAATATTTCAGCAATCATGGGGATAAAACATTTTCCTGAAATATCTGAGTTTGGCAGCCTAAGTTCAGTTTTTTTTGGATTTAAGGTTAACCTTAACTTTAGCCCCACTTATTATGGTGACTAACCTTTAGGTTAAGTTTTGCGTTACAGGAAGAACAGTGATCAAGTCTGGAGTAAGTATTATTTATGTTTAGAATAAAACTGCAAATCGCAGCGATAAGTTGGTGTAGTTGGGTAAGGTTACAGCTATTTAGTTTTGCCACGATTGCCATGATTAGCTTGGCTTGGCCGCAACCCAGTTATGCTCAAGCTATTACTTGTCCTGGCCCGCCACCTTTAACCACCACTGATACTGATGGTGATGGTTACGACGACAACATTGATGTATTTCCTGATGATCCTGCTCGCCATTACGATTATGATATGGACGGTATCAGTAATTTAGATGACGATGACGATGACGGTGATGGTGTAAGGGACTTAGTCGACAACAATCGAGATGCTGACCCGGTTATTAATTTTTACGATCCCTTCCCAGATGATCCTCTTGAGTGGCTTGATACAGATCTTGATTGTCTTGGAAACAACAACGATGTAGATGATGACGGCGATGGAGTCGAAGACATCGTTGATCCCTTTCCCTTGAATGGCTCTGAATTTGAAGACACTGACAGCGACCGGATAGGTAATAACGCTGACACCGATGACGATAACGATGGTGTGATTGATTTATATGATGCCCTGCCTTTAGACCCAAATGAACAAACAGATACGGACAGAGATGGCGTAGGAAATAATACCGATGAAGACGATGATAATGATGGAATCGATGATATAAATGATGCCTTTCCACTGCTTCCTTCTGAAACCTTAGACACTGATAATGATGGTATTGGAAACAATGCCGATCCTGATAATGACGGTGACGGTGTAATAGATCTTAACGACTTTATGCCAGATGATCCTGCTGAATCGTTCGATAACGATGGCGACTTGATTGGTGATAATGCAGACCCAGATGATGATAATGACGGATTTTTAGACGGCGTTGATGCGTTTAGAATAACTGCTTCTGAAAACCTAGACACTGATGGTGATGGTGTGGGTAACAATGCCGACAGTGATGATGATGGTGATGGCGTTGCTGACTCTTCTGACATATTCCCACTGGATTCAACCGAGTTTATTGATACCGACGGTGACGGCATAGGTAACAATACAGATACAGATGATGACAATGATAGCGTAGCAGACGGTATAGATAGGTTTCCTCTTGATAGCACAGAATCTATAGATACAGATGGTGACGGTATTGGTAACAATGCAGACACTGATGACGATGGTGATGGTGTGGCTGATGGTGTTGATCCAGACCCTCTCAATATGGACGAGGATACCGACACCGATGGCGATGGAATTGGTAACATAGTCGACAGCGACGATGACGGAGACGGCATAGCCGATGGCTTTGATGCCTTTCCTTTGAATAGTGCTGAAACACTAGACACAGATGGTGATGGCCTAGGTAATAATCTCGCTGACGCTGATGATGATAATGACGGCATAGTCGATACGGATGACGCCTTTCCATTAGATAGCGCAGAGTGGCTTGATACCGATAATGACGGTGTAGGTAATAATTTAGACTCAGATGATGACGGAGACGGCACCATCGATAGCATAGATGCATTTTTACTAAATGCTACTGAATCTCAAGACACCGATGGTGATGGTTTGGGTAACAACGCCGACAGTGACGACGACAGTGACTCTTTTATTGACTCAGATGATGACTTTCCCTTGGACCCATTAGAATGGTTAGACACCGACAATGACAGCGTTGGCAACAATGCTGACAACGATGATGATAATGACGGTGTTATAGATTCGTTAGATATATTCCCTTTAAACATCGCTGAATCAGTCGACACTGACGCTGATGGCGTGGGTAATAACGCAGACAGTGATGACGATAATGATGGTTTTATAGATACTGATGATGCATTCCCTTTGGATATATCGGAATGGATAGACACAGATTTGGATGGTATTGGAAATAATTTGGATACTGATGATGACAGTGACGAAGTAACAGACAATCTGGATTTGTTCCCATTAAATGCTACTGAGTCAGTCGACACTGACGTTGATGGCATAGGTAACAATGCTGACAGTGATGACGATAACGATGGTGTAAGGGACATCGACGATGCCTTTCCACTTGATCCTGTTGAAACCAAGGATACCGATTTAGACGGGTTGGGCAATGTATTTGATAACGATGATGATGGTGACGGCATCGTTGATTCTGATGACGCATTTTCGTTAGATAACACAGAGACTATTGATACAGACGGTGATGGTATAGGAAACAATGCAGACACAGATGACGACGGTGATGGGGTATCGGACATAAATGACCCATTTCCACTCGACCCAACCGAGTCCATTGATACCGATAGTGACGGTGCAGGTAACAATACAGATACTAATGACGACAATGATCCCTTTTTAGATACAGATGATGATTTCCCTTTAGATCCATTAGAGTGGTTAGATACCGACAATGACACCATTGGCAATAACGCTGATCTTGATGACGACAACGATGGTATGAGTGATGAGTTTGAAAACACCTATGGTTTAAATACCCTTGACCCCGATGACGCCTTACTCGATAGTGATTCAGACGGTGTAGTAAACGGTGATGAAGCTCAAGACAATAACAACCCCTTAATTGATGATTATCCACCAGAGATTTCAGTTCCAACATCCCTGAACCTAAACGCTGAACATATTTTCACCACGCTGACCGAAGTCGCATTGGTGGCAGGTACCAGTGTTTTTGCTAATGATGGCTTAGATGGTGATAATTGTTGCAGTTTGACGCCGCTGGGTTTTGAGCGGGGTTTGCAACTATTTAAGTCTGGTCAATATGCCCTCACATGGCGAGCTGTTGATAATGCTGGCAATATTGCCTACATAGATCAAACGATTAACCTTTATCCTTTAGTCAATTTTGAACCATCCCAGACAGTTGCAGAAGGTGGCACTGCCACTGTGAAAATTGTCTTATCAGGCAACCCGCCTAGCTATCCATTTAGGATCCCTGTTGCGGTATTGGGGGAAGTCGATGCTTTTGATTACATTATGGATGCTGAGTTTGTGGTGATTGAAAGTGGCACTATTGGTTACATCAGTGTTGTGTTGAACGAAGACTTTCAAGCAGAAGGTGATGAGCAACTTATTCTTGAATTTGGCAACGGATTGAACGTGGGGTCACAACCAACTCACACCATTACCATAAGTGAAGAAAACCTAGCACCCCAATTAACTGTTGTGGTCACACAACGAGGCTTAGCATTATCAAATTTCGCCAAAGATGATGGTGATATTGAGCTAAGGTTACAAATTGATGATTCGAACCCTGATGATACCCATATTATTGAGTGGACTATCCCAACAGAATATCAAGCACAAGTCAGTGCCAATCAAATGGTGGTTGTTATCACTCCGAGTAATGTAATCTTAACCAGTACCAATAAAGATGTTTTATCTTTGTCGGTAGAAGTGACCGATAATGCTACAGATACGTTAATCACCACAGAAATTGTGCATATTCCGATTTTGGCCACTCAACCCGCATTAACAATCAGTGATGTTGACCGCGATGGATTAAACGACAAGGAAGAGGGGTTTTTAGATGAGGACTTTGATGGTCTACCAGCGTTTATGGATACATCCGACGTCACTTATATCCAGCCTATACATGTCAATTCTGCTATCACAAGGTTTGTCGAGACCGAGCCTGGTTTAGAGCTGTCATTAGGTAAATATGCAAGGCTACAACAGTCAGACGGTGTGATGTTGTCTGAGCAAGAAATTCAAGCCACGGGTTTGATTGCTGCTGACAACATTGCTCATCAAGATGAGTACTTCGATTTTGAAATCAGTGACATTCTTCCCGTTGGTAGCTCAGTGAATATTGTATTACCTTTGCAAGAAAATATTCCAAAATTTGCTATTTATAGAAAATACATCGATAAGCAGGGCTGGCAAGACTTTGTGGAAGATGCGTATAACCGTATAGCGTCAACTGTGTCTGTTAACGAAGTATGCCCAGCCCCTGAGAGTAATGCTTATTTAGCAGGCCTCACTGAAGGTGACAATTGTGTGCGCTTGACCATCAAAGATGGGGGGCCTAATGATGCCGATGGTATAGAAAATGGCACCATCGATGATCCCGGCGGCATAGCGATGCAATCTGTAAATGAAATTGTTAAGACCATTGATCCAGATATAAGCAGCACTACTGGTGGCGTATTTACTCTAAACATTGGCTTGTTGATGCTGCTGTTAGGATGGCGTGGCTTTATGGCGCATTCAAAACCCTCAAAATAATGGTTTTGTGTGATATGGAAGGTTCAAACCAAGGACCTTAATAGCATCTATTTTTTGTTTATGTTCACAGAATTTTTTGCGTTTGGGTTGGTCGTTATTGAGGTGATAAATATCTATTGGGGTGACTTACAAGCCATTAACTAAGTAAATGATTTTGCTTTTTTAAACGTCTTGGTCACTCACTTTGGACCTGATATTTCTTACTAAATTACAATTTTTACCGCCTCAAATATACGTCATAGAATTCTTTAAACGCGGCTGGAAAGTCTCAATATTAAGCTCTCTTTGTTTAACGTTAACAATTCCTTACAAGGTTGCTTGTAAAATATTTCTAGATAAGTGATCAAGTTTGTATTTTTTGCTGTTATAAAGTTGTTCAAATAAAAAGTTCGGAGATTTTAACTGAAATGCCATCTCGTTTAGCCATCTTTATTAGTATGTTTGTATTTTTTCCCGTGTTTTTACTCACACTTCCCGCTTCGGCACAATACCGAGGGGCAGACCGACCGCGCATCGTTGTGGTTGAAAGCTTAAGTTTTGAATATGAAACATCTCAAGTAGAGGCTGTCGGAACAGCCCAGGCAAAACGTTCTGTGACATTATTTGTCAGTGTTTCAGATGAGGTAACATCTGTGAAGTTTGTTGCTGGGCAACAAGTAAAAAAAGGTGACATTTTGCTTGAGTTAGACAGCAGGCTACAAGATGTCGCTATTCAGCGTGCAGACATTGAGTTGCAAGATGCCCAGAAAAATCTTGGTAGAGTTAGAAATAGCCTCAAACAAGGTGCTGTTACAGAACGTGAGGTTGATGATGCTAATACAATATTTAGGTTGGCCGACGTTACGCTACTAGAAGCAAAAGAAAATAAAGAAGACCGATTAGTGCGCGCACCTTTTGACGGCATTGTTGGTTTAACTGATGTTGAGGTAGGTGATCGCATTACTCCCCAAACAGAGATAACCACCTTAGATGACAGAACCGTACTTTTTGTAAATTTTGTTGCACCTGAATTAGCGGTGTCTTATTTGATGGAAAAACCTAAGGTCGAACTGCAGCCTTGGACAGATAGAATGACAATATTACCAGCTAAAGTCGTTGAAATTGATTCTCGAGTGAGTATCCAAGACAGAACGATACGAGCTAGAGCGTTGCTGGATAATCAAAACGATCAATATCGCCCGGGAATGAGCTTTCGCGTCACCTTAGAACTTCGAGGAGAACTATATATAGCGATCCCTGAGGCTGCGTTATCTTGGGGGGCAAACGGAGCCTTTGTCTGGTTAGCTGTAAACGACAAAGCTAAACGGGTTGATGTACAAATAGAGCAAAGATTAAGAGGTAGAATTCTGGTGACCGGTAATTTAAGTGATGGCGAAACATTGATTGTAGAGGGTATTCAAGGTTTACGTGACGGCCAGACATTAAAAATTCAAAATATCCAATACAACCAAAATAACGATGTGAAGTTGAGTCAAAAACAAGTTGCACAGAAGGTTGCAAGCTAGTGTTCAAAAGTAGCCTTTTCAAAGACGACTTACCCTCATTATCGATCCGCAGACCCGTTTTGATTTTAGTGTTGAATCTATTAATTGTCACAGCAGGCTTTGCAGCTTTTTATGCCCTAGAGGTGCGTGAACTTCCAGACGTTGACCGACCTATTATTACTGTTACTGCCAATTATCCAGGTGCTGCGCCCGAAACTGTAGATTCCGAAGTAACAAGTCGACTGGAAGCTGCAGTGGCAAGAGTGAGTGGCGTAAAGTCTATTCGAGCAAATAGTGAAGAAGGTAACAGCCGTATTCGTGTAGAGTTTCGTCCCGGTATCGATATCGAAGATGCCGCTAATGAAACTCGCGAATCGGTAGCTCGAATTCAACAAAGTTTACCAGATGAAGTAGAACAACTAGCTGTTGTTAAAGCGGATAACGACGCACAAGGTATTGTTAGTATTGCGGTTTCTAGTGAAAGTTATGACTTAGAAACCCTGACTGACATAGTTGAAACAGACTTGGCGCCGCTATTTTTAAATGTACCCGGTGTGGCAGATGTGCGCCTTAATGGTGACCGCCAAAGGGTTTTGCGGGTCAGCGTTGACAATTTGCGATTATCCAGTTTTCAATTGTCTATATCTGATGTGGCCAGAGCACTGAGTACCGCACCTTTTGATGTGCCAGCGGGCAGTATTCGTTCAACTGACCATCAACTGATTGTTCGTGCTGATGCGACATCCGTGAACGAGCAAGACGTGCGCGACATTGTGATTGCAGGCGATGTTAAAGTGGGCGATGTTGCAAGTGTTTATTTTGGTCCGGCTGACTTACTGAGTATCGTTCGTTTAGACGGCAAGCCAGTTATTGGCTTAGGCATAATTAGGCAAGCACGTTCTAACACCATCGAAATTTCAGATGAAGTATTGTTAATGGTTGATGGCCTGCGTGAACGCTTTCCCGAACTAGAGATGAAAGTCACCTCAGATGATGCCGAATTTATTCGCGACTCAGTTGACGAAGTGATGCGGTCATTAGTGTTTACTATCGGTCTAGTTATACTGACGTTATGGCTATTTATTGGTAAGTTTAGAGCGACATTGATACCCGCTTTAGCTATCCCTGTTTCCCTCATGGGTTCTTTAGCGGTTCTTTGGATATTTGGTTTTTCGATTAATATTCTAACTTTACTCGCATTGGTGCTAGCCACAGGGTTAATAGTCGACGATGCCATAGTGGTATCAGAAAACATCCAACGTCGCCGAGCTGCTGGTATGGGAGCCAGAGCCGCCGCTGTGATTGGCACACGCGAAGTGTTTTTTGCTGTCGTGGCAACCACAGCAGTACTAGTGGCGGTATTTGTACCCATTGCCTTTTTACCTTCCACTGCAGGGCGATTATTCAGAGAGTTTGGCGGCGTACTAGCCGGAAGCGTGATTATTTCATCTTTTGTTGCGTTGTCGTTAGTCCCTACACTGACTGCAAAGATCCCCGCTATAGATGTCTCAAAACAAAAAAAACCAGGTCTATTAAGTCGTTTCGGTACATCATGTGTTAATGGTTATGAACGTGCTTTGCATTTTGTTTTAAAGTTCTCGGTAGCTGTGGTCATCTTTTGTTCGTTAATAGGTGCTGGTGCTTATTATTTATTTAATGAATTAGACAACGAGTTATTACCGCCAGAAGACAGGGGTGTGATACGAATATTTGCTCGTGGCCCAGACGGAACAGGTACTAACTTTATGGACAGGCAAGCCCTAAAAACCGAAGCGTTATTGTTACCCAACATTAAGCAAGGCGAAATCGAATCGATTTATACAGTAGTGGGTCAGTGGGATCCGAATATTCTATATATTACTGTTCCGTTAGCTGACTGGAAAGATAGAGAGCGCTCACAACAAGCAATAATTGAAGAATTACGTCCCATGTTATCTCAAGTAGCAGGTGCACCCGGTCGTGCATTCGGCAGTAATAGCCTGAATTTAAGAGGATTCGGTGGAGGCTTTGAAATGGCACTAACCGGAGATAACTATTTAGAAATTTATCAAGCTGCCCTCGATTTTTCTAAACAAATAGAAGATACCTTACCAGAATTAGGCCGAGTTGAGATTTCATACGAGCCGACACAACCGCAATTAAGAGTGAACATCGACAGACGCAGAGCCGAGGAGTTAGGTGTGGTTTTTGATGATGTATCACGCACTTTACGTGCAGCAATCAACGGCGATAATATTGTCGATTTAAACGTTGGTGATCAGGCAGTGCCCATAATTTTACAGTCAAGTAACCGCAACTCGTTAAATCCCAGCAATATCCTCAATCTATATGTCAGCTCTGCCAATGGGGGATTAGTGCCGCTTTCAAGCGTGGCTTTTGTCACAGAAGAAGGTGTAGCAGCTGAACTAGAGCGACACGCTCAGCGTCGCGCAATAGAATTAGAGATGGACTTACCCGCAGAGGTCACCATCGAACAGGCGGTTACATCAATTAGAGAGTTAGCCAATAACACTTTACCCGTTGGTATTGGAGTGGTGTTTTTAGGTGAAGCGCAAACTTATCAAGAAACTAACCAACAAGTTACGTTGGCCTATGTACTGGCATTTTTGATTGTAATGCTGGTCTTGGCTGCGCAGTTCGAAAGTTTTAATAGCGCTTTTGTAGTGATGTTGACGGTGCCCTTTGGTATAGCTGCCGCTATTTATGCGCTCTACTTTACGGGTACTTCTGTGAATATTTACTCACAAATTGGCTTAGTGATGTTGATTGGACTGCTCGCTAAAAACTCAATCTTACTGGTGGAGTTCGCCAACCAGCTACGTGACGCTGGCATGGAAGTTAAAGAAGCCATTATTGAAGCGGGTAAAGTCAGGCTGCGGCCAATCATGATGACATTGATTTCCACTATTTTAGGTGGATTGCCGCTTATCCTCTCAACTGGCGCCGGTGCTGAAGCACGTAACGCAATAGGCTGGGTAGTATTTGGTGGCTTAGGTTTAGCAGTGGGATTTACTTTATTTTTAACGCCAGTGTTGTACTGCGCATTTGCACGTTTTACCAAGCCCAAAGCGGACGAAGAGAATAGATTGAACCTTGAGTTGGAAGCAGCAGAAAAGCAGCTATGAAAAATAATTACTCATCTCAGGTTGGGGATCAATGATGCTTGTTACCTGCATCGAGGTGTTGCACAAAAACTTGTAATAGATCCGCGGGTGCCTTTGTGGCGAAATTACCGCACAAAAAAAATAATTTTCAAAGAGTCATAATGAATCATAGGCCGTATTTTATCCGTTTTATTTTAGGGTTAACTATATTGGTGGGATGTGCCTCTGAGTCGCCTGAATACTCTAGGGAGAAGTCATCAGATAATAAACCAAAACATCATACTGCTAGGGGTTATCAAAACGCCCCATTTGTAAAAACTGCGGCTTCTAAAGGCACGTTTTTCTATATTCGTAGAGCATGGGACTCGTTATTTGTTCCTGATATTCCCGATGGTCATGAGTTGCCTGAACTTGAATCCATCCAACTGCTAAATTCAATTGAAAACGACCGTATTACTTGGTTAGGCCATGCTAGCTTTCTGATTAAAACCGATAACGTGACAATTTTGACAGATCCTTTTTTATCTCAGCATGCCAGCCCAGTTTCATCGGTAGGCCCAAGAAGGTTTGTTGCTTTGCCAATTCCTATCAATAAATTACCTTCAATAGATATAGTGATTGTTTCCCACAACCATTATGACCACCTAGATGATGAAACCGTGAGTAATTTAAAAAACAAAGATAACATTCACGTGGTTGTACCTTTAGGACTTAAGCCTTTTTTCAGGGAACGAGGCTATATCAAGGTCACTGAACTAGATTGGGGGCAGTCAGTATTTGTCAAAGGCATACAGTTAACCGCAGAGCCTTCAGTCCACGATTCTGCCAGAAGTGTATTTGATAAGGATAAAACGCTATGGGCCTCATGGGTTATTAAGAGCGCCCAAAAACGTTTCCTTTTCATTGGCGATACGGCTTATTCAGATACCATTTTTAGTAATATGGGGGCTAAATATGGATTTTTTGATTATGCTATTTTACCTATAGGGGCATATGAGCCAAGGGAATTGTTGTGGATGTCACATACTACCCCAGAAGAAGCCGTCTCGATTGGCATCGATGTACGAGCAAAAACCTTGATTGCTTCTCATTGGGGAACAATCAGCAGTTTGTCAGACGAACCCATATTTGCGCCTCCGATACGTTTTAAAAAATATGCTTATGAAAACGGATTTCAAGATGAAAACCTTTGGGTTATGAAAGTAGGTGAAACTAAACCTATACTTTCAACAAATAATGAATACACTTTGTAAATCTTCATTTAAAATTGATATTTTACCTATTACTTACACCGCTGCAGTTTTCTAAAGCGTTTCCCTTTAAAAATATTGATTTGCATTGAAAACTAGAAATGTTTTTTGGTGGTTTAGTAAGTGAAACTGCGGCTTGCTTTTATAATAATATTCGGAGTTTTTTTTGAATAACGGCTAACGGGAAGCCGCCCCCGTATTTAGCTATGTCCGTTTATGACGTCCGTTTATGACTGCAACGTTTAGAACAATACTTTACTTCGTCCCAACACCTTTCCCATTTTTTGCGCCAATTGAAAGGTCTGTCGCATACCGGACAGACTTTACTGGGCAGCTCAGACTTCTTCATTATTATCCAATGCTTTTAAAAATATTTGACCGTCATGCTGGATAGATTGGCGCTTTTCGTCGGTCATTTTGTTGAGGGTACGATAAGGCATCCCCAAGCGTGGGTTATTGCCCAGCTTTTCTTTATTTCTGTCTAAAAAGTCCCAATATAAATAGTTGAAAGGGCAGGCTTGGGAGCCGTTTTTTTCTTTGACCTTATAATGGCAACTCTTGCAGTAGTTGGACATCTTGTTGATATAACTGCCACTGGCTGCATAGGGTTTACTTGCCAACAGACCGCCATCTGCAAAAAGGATCATGCCGGTGACATTAGGCATCTCTACCCATTCATAAGCGTCGGCATAAACAATTAAATACCATTCGTTGACTTCATCAGGGTGCAGGCCTGCTAATAAGGCAAAATTACCCAATACCATGAGTCGCTGGATATGGTGCGCATAAGCATTTTCTGACGTTTCTTTAATACATTGATGTAAGCAATTCATTTTGGTTTTTGTATCCCAAAAGAATTTAGGTAGTGAACGAGTCGCTTCGAGGAAGTTTTCAGTTTTATAATCAGGCATTTTTAGCCAGTACAAACCACGCACATATTCGCGCCAGCCCAATACCTGACGAATGAAACCTTCAACAGCATTTAGTGGGGCATCGCCATTACGATATGCGTTTTCAGCTTGTTCAACCACTTCTTTGGGCGTTAACAGCCCGCAGTTTAAATAAAAACCTATATGTGAGTGATACATCCAAGGTTCGCCTTGCACCATGGCGTCTTGGTAATCGCCAAAATGAATTAAGCGCTGGGCTACAAATTCATCTAAGACAACCAGTGCCTCTTCCCGGTTGACAGCAAAGTGAAAGTTCCCTAATTCCCCAAAATGATCACTAAAATTCTCTGCTACTAACTGCAACACGTCTTGCGTAATGGGATCAGGTTCGAATTTTGTGGGTAATGGCGGTGACATGCCCTTGGGTAAGGCTTTACGGTTTGAACTGTCAAAATTCCATTTATCGCCTACTGGTTTGTCACCATCCATCAAAAAATGCCATTTTTTACGCATTTCGCGGTAGAAAAACTCCATACGTAACTGTTTACGGCCTTCTGCCCAAGTGGCAAATTCATCAAGGCTTGATAAAAAGCGATCATCTTGGCAAATTTCAACGGGTATAGTTAATTTATCTTGCCAGCTTCGCATTTCTGCTAATACGCGATATTCACCAGGGTGGGTAAGTACAATTTTCTTGATGCTTTTTTGTTTACACAGCCGTTCAACCTCCCCAAATAAACTACCTTGATTGTTCTGGTCGTTATAATGGGTGTAATGAAGGTTATAACCCTGAGATGTCAATTCTTGGGCGAAGTGGCGCATGGCCGAGAACAAAAAGGCTATTTTCTTTTTGTGATGTTTAACGTAACTGGCTTCTTCGCGTACTTCGGCGATCAAAATCCAGTCGTTGTCTAAGTCGCAATGTTGAAGACTGGCCAAAGAATGGCTTAGTTGGTCAGCAAGTATTAGTCTGAGGGTCGTCATTTTTAAGCTGTTTCTTCATCTGGTTGTTGTTTCGATTGTGCTAGGGCATCAAGAGCACGCTGGCGTGATATTTTTAAATCAACTAAAGGTTTAGGATAGTTATCGCCCAATTTAACACCTGCATAATCTAGGATGTTTTGAGGGGCATCCCATGGGTTATGGATGAATTTATCAGGTAATTTACTCAGTTCAGGGCAATAACGTTTCACGTAATCTCCCTTGGAGTCAAAGCGCTGCCCCTGAGTGACGGGATTAAAAATCCTGAAGTAGGGTGCCGCATCGGCCCCTGTGCCTGCTATCCATTGCCAGCTTGCACTATTGGCGGCTAAGTCTGCATCTAATAAACAATCCCAGAACCAACGTTCGCCCTCGTGCCAGTGTATCAATAAGTTTTTCACTAAAAATGAGCCCACCACCATACGTAAGCGGTTATGCATAGTACCGGTTTGACGGAGCTCGCGCATGCCCGCATCGACGATAGGAATACCTGTTTGACCTTTTTGCCACGCTTTTAGGGCATCGTCATCACTGCGCCAAGGGAAGTGCTCAAACTTAGGACTGAAATTCTTTTGTGGTATGTGCGGAAAATGAAATAACAAACTGTGGGAAAATTCTCTCCAGCCTAATTCACTTAAGTAACAATCCAAACCTACGTCTTCGGTATTGCCGTTTAAAGAATCAATAGCCGCGTACCAAATTTGATTTGGAGATATTTCACCGAAGTGTAAGTGAGGTGACAACTTTGATGTAGCGCCTAAGTCGGGGAAATCTCGTTTGTTTTTGTACTCTTTTGCGCCATGGGGTAAAAAGTCCCTAAGGTGTTTTGTTGCGCCTTGTTCGCCGGGCGTCCACAGCGTTTCTATTGTCGCGTGCCAGTTAATGTCCGGCATCAGTTCAAGTGAATCTACACCAATATCTAAATTAGGGATGTATTCAATTTGCAGATTTTCAGGCACCCCGACAGGTATTCTCGGAGAGGGTTTAGATAAACAACCCCGGCGGTAGTAAGGAGTAAATACTTTATAGGGTGTTTGGTCTTTTTTTAATACTTGCCATGGCTCCCACAATAAATGGCTATTAAAACTTTGTACATCTATGCCTGCTTCAGTCAAGACTTGTTTAAGTTGAGTGTCTCGCTTTATTTGCCATGGTTCGTAACATCGATTCCAAACCACACTTTTTATGTCATGATGATGGATAAACTCAATTAATATATTGCTTGCGTCACCTTTTAAGCAGTGAAGTTGATCATTCAGTGAGTCATTCAGTGATTTAAGAGAGTTATGAAGCCACCACTTACTCGCACCGCCAGGTACAAAATGCTCGGGGCAATCAGTATCAAAGATATACAGCGGGATAATAGTTCCGCGACTACTAGCGAAGTTTAGCGCAGGGTTATCTCTTAAACGTAAATCTTGACGAAACCAAACTAGGGTTGATGCGGTGATAAAGAACACTCCAAGTATTGTAGATAGGTGAGTTATTACTGATAATAAACGTTTCTAGATCGAATAATTGTTATTTTTTTTAGATAAGTGAACCAGATATTTCGTTTATCCGTATGGGTATGAATGAAAAAAAATATTCAAAATTATAATATTGAAGAAAAGTCACGTATTATTGAAATGGCTTGGGAAGATAGAACTCCTTTTGAAGCCATTGAGGGGCTGTTTGGTATTAACTCCAATCAGCTTATCGATATCATGCGTAGTGAACTTAAAATTGGCTCCTTCAAAGTATGGCGTAAACGCATGCGAGGTAGGCAAACTAAACATCTTAGTTTGAGGCCTGAGGGCATAACTCGTGGTTATTGTAAGACACAGTACAAACACAGCCGTGGTAAGTAATGCTTTCTCTTATTTGTTGCGCTTTGCACTAATCAAATTCACCCACCATAAAAAGTGTAATCTGTTTTCTATATGTTGATACAAGATGTTATCCAACACCTGTTAAATACTCTTGAAGCAAAAGGTTTTAAAAGCTTGGTGCATTTTGAATTGGAAGGCGTGTGCGAGTTACGCGATAATTATCAACGCCTCGATTATTTAGGTATCAATAGAAAACTTGCCAAGCTGGGCATAGACGGTGAATTAAAATCCGAGTATTGGAAAAATCAGTGGGAATTCGTATCTCTGTTTAATGGTCAGTCTCCATTAAAGGAAGCGCAAAACTTATCGAAAGTTATGCAATTGTTGCCTAATATAATGTGTCAACATGGTGCGAATAAAGTCATGATGGTACCTGTTGCTTGGGGGGCTGATAAGGGCAGGTACGTAGATGGCTCGGGTGTGATATTTTCACTTGATACTCGGTCTGTACATATTCCAAATGCGATTCAAATGAATGTCAGCGTTGAAAATCACCAGGGCGACAATTTATTTGCTCAAGAAGGATTAGGTGAGTGGATCCAATATGAGTTATTGGTAAATAGTTACGCTTGTTGCCTTCTATTTTTACCCGAAGAAGACGCATTCAAACGTTTAGCGTTGCGCCAAGATTATGGTTTAGATGCCGAACTTAGTTCACCCGTTATATTGTCTGGTGGACATCAAGGCAGTATTGCTTTGTACAAAGAGATAGGTAAACACAATCAGGCAATGGGCTTAGAACCACTCATTTTTGCTACTGACAAATCAGTACTACACTACGTAGGTGATTGGCGAAAAACTGCTCGGGTAGAGCATAGAATTGGTGCAACCAGTAAAAACTATGATCCTTATTTGAATATGTTGTTTATTCTAATAAACGTGCTTGAAGGTATCGATAAGTGGAAAACTGCAGGATCGTTGCCAAATTTTGCAGACAAAGCGTTACCAGTTTCATTGTATGATGAGCATAATATACAAAATGACCAAGTAAAATTAGGTGCACTAACGTTATTTAAAAACGACAGTTGGTTTGCAGATAAGGTAGATTATTATTGCCAAGACATGCCAGATACAGATGTGATTGATTTGGGTGTAAAGATTAAAGAAATGATGCTCAGTAAATTTCAACGAGCGGTTATTACGTAAAATTCATAAAAAGTTGAATTAGCAATATTTATGCGGTTATCAACTAGATAAAAGAAATTAGGAAAGTACGTTTTGCTCAAACAAAAATTAATTATATTAGACAAGCCTCCGCTTCTAACAGGCAACGATGTTGAAAATAAACGAACCGAACTCAAAGCTTATTTTGAGCAAACTTGGGAGCTGTACGAATCGCTTTTTTCGTTAATTAATGAAGACGAAGCTTTTGTGTTGCGTCCAGAGCCACTGCGCCACCCGCTAATTTTTTATTACGGACATACGGCTGTTTTTTATGTGAATAAATTATTGCTTGGCAAATTTATTCACACGCGTGTGAACAACCAAATTGAGTCTGTGTGCGCGGTAGGTGTAGATGAAATGTCATGGGATGATTTATCACCGGATAATTATCAATGGCCCAGTGTTGAAGCTGTGTCTGAATACCGCGATCAAGTAAAAGAGACCGTCTTAGGTTTAATTGATAATATGCCGCTGACGCTACCTATCACTCAAGATTCGTTAGCGTGGGTTATCCTAATGGGGTGTGAACATGAGCGCATTCACATTGAAACATCTTCGGTGATAATGCGCATGCTCGATGTAAATTATCTTACTTCATCCAACGCATGGAAAAATTGTCCTGATTTTGGCAACGCCCCAAATAATTCTTTATTGAGCGTTACTGGTCAGTCTTTAGTGTTAGGTAAACCCAATTCTAACGCTACGTACGGTTGGGATAACGAATACGGTCAATTACCGATCGACGTGAGTGATTTTACTGCCTCGCAATATTTAGTTTCTAACCAAGAGTTTATAGAATTTGTTGACGCTGGTGGTTATCAGACTCCGAGCTTTTGGACAGAAGAAGGTCAAGGTTGGCTTGAGTTCAGTAAAAGTGAAATGCCGCGCTTTTGGCGTCGAATAAAGGGTCAATACTGGCAACGAAATCTAACCGAAGAAATCCCTCTGCCACTCAATTGGCCAGTCGAGGTTAATTACCTAGAAGCGAAGGCTTTCTGTAATTGGAAAGACAGTACTAGCGATGATTTCGTGCGTCTGCCTACAGAAGCAGAGTGGCAAATTCTGCGCGACCAACTCGACACAGACCTCGCTTATTGGGAAAAAGCACCAGGTAATATCAATTTAGAACACTTTGCTTCTTCATGCCCAGTCGATAAATTCAAACAGACAGAGTTTTATGACGTAATTGGTAATGTATGGCAATGGACAGAAAGCCCTATAGATGGTTACGAAGGGTTTAAAGTACATCCCTTGTACGATGATTTTTCAACTCCTACTTTTGATGGACAGCATAATCTCATCAAGGGTGGTAGCTGGATGTCAACTGGTAACGAGGCTACCCGCGATTCACGCTACGCGTTTCGTCGTCATTTTCATCAACATGCAGGTTTTCGTTACGTTTCAAGTAAAAGCGAAGACGTGCCTATCACAGCAGTGACTAAATGTGAGATGCAAACGGACATTAGCCGTTTATTACATCATCACTTTGGCTTGAGCAGTTATCAAGTAAACCATGATTTGCAGCAAATCCTTAAGTTAGTTCAACCCTACCTGTCGTCTGATAGTAAAGTCCTCGATTTAGGTTGTGGTGCTGGGCGTTTAGCTTTTGAGTTGGCGAAAACAACCAATCACGTTGATGGTATAGATTTTACTGCAAGACATATTCAGCATTGTCTTGATTTAAAAGAGCAGGGGCAACTACGTTATGCCATGCCTACTCAAGGCGAAATTTTCGATTTTCATGAAGTAACACTAGAAAATTTAGGATTTGAGCAATCACCAGAAAATTTACATTTTGCACAAGGCGATGGGCTTAACTTAAAACCACAGTTTACTGATTACGACGTGGCAATTTGCTACCGAGTTATCGAATACAGTTATCACCCACAAGTGCTATTACAACAACTTAGCCAAAGGGTAAAAGCGGGTGGAATAGTGGTGTTGGGCAGCAGTTATGCCTGGGACAAATCCATCACGGATCTTCCAAATTGGATTGGCGGTTTTAAACGAAACGGCGAAAACCTCAGCAGTGAAGCACATTTATTTGAAATTATGTCAGCTGAATTTGATTTGCTAGAAGAAACTCAAGTGTCTAGCCAATTTGAATCAGATCAACGTACTAGCCAAACTGCTAACAACCATATTACTATCTGGCGCAAACGAGTCTACATTCCTAGGTAGTTTGCTTTGAGCAAAAAATATGTTGTCGCAGGTGCAGGTATCGGTGGTTTGTGCGCAGCGTTGGCGCTGGTTAAACATGGATTTGAGGTAGCTGTTTACGAAAAAAGTTCACAGCTTGGCGAAGTAGGGGCAGGCTTGCAACTAAGCCCCAATGCCATGCATGTATTAAGAGCATTCGATATCGCTGACGAAATAAAGGCAAAGGCTTTTAGGCCAGAGTCAGCGGTAATGCGTCATTATCAAACAGGGAAAACCTATTTCACTGTACCCTTAGCCAATACTGCGACACAAAAATATGGCGCTGATTACCTGCATATTCACCGCGCCGATTTACATACTGTATTGCACAATGCTTGTGAAAAACAGAATGTGAGTATTCATTTAGGCCAAGAAATTCAAAGTTATCAGAGCACATCAGAAACCCTAACAATACAATTAGCAAACGGCGAAAGCTTAAAAGCTGACTTATTAATAGGTGCAGACGGTATTAAGTCAAAAATACAAGCTTGTATGTTAGGTCGAGTATCTGCTGAGTTCACTGGTCAAGTCGCTTGGCGAGGAGTGGTCAAAGCAAACAAAATTCCCAAAGGGTTAATCAAACCTAATGCCAATTTATGGGTAGGACCGGGCAAACATTTTGTTAGTTATTATTTGCGTGGAGGGGACTTAGTCAATTTTATAGCCGTGCAGGAACGCTTGGATTGGCAAAAGGAATCTTGGAATGAGGTCGGTGATATGGATGAACTGCGAGAAACATTTAAAGGTTGGCATCCAGAAGTAACAGAATTATTGCGCGCAACTGAGTCCTGTTTTTTATGGGCATTGTTTGACAGACAACCCCTCACTCAATGGACAGATAAAAACGTCGCGCTTTTGGGTGATGCCTGTCATCCTATGCTGCCGTTTTTAGCCCAAGGTGCGGCTATGGCTATTGAAGACAGTTATGCCCTTGCCCATTGCTTGTCGATTGACACTAATGTTAAAACCGCACTTCTAAATTATCAAAATATGCGTTTAACTCGTACTAGTGATATTCAACTTAATGCGCGCAAAAATGCTAGTTTGTATCATATGAGTTCGCCCATTGAACAGGCCAAACTTGCGGTGTTGTCAGGACTATCCAGTATTGGTTTAAGCGATATGGTGGCCGCGAACAAGCTCGACTCCATTTATGCTTACAATATTGTTGAGCAGTTAAACTGAGTCATCACTACATGAGTGTTGGACGTTTAAACGCTTGGGTCACGCCAAGTGTTTGTAAGTGACCACCTAAAACTAAACAAGTGTGATGACCAGCAGACAATGGAATTTTGAAATTGCCAAAAGCATAGTTTACATGGACTAAATTTTATAATGCTTAAGTGCAACGAGCTTAGTTATGATTTATCCACATCCAGTTAAGGCATCAACTTAAGCTTGTATTCTATTAAGTTGAACATAACATAGGGGGGTGTGGTTTTTGTGCAGGACCAAGTGATATTGGTTGAGGCATTTGGTGCGGATGATTCAGAGCTAAAGTATAAAAAAAATGAGGGTTTATTAGGGAAGTATTAACCAATTTAAATCCACGGGATAAAGCAGTTTATTTAGCTTTAATATGTGACATCCGAAAAAGCTAGCTTGATCCTACCAAAGCTAATATTTGGGAAATGTTAATCTATCGGCCTCGCTATTTTTTTCTTGCCGATTAACCTGGCTTATTAATCAATTAACCTCACAGTTGTTACATGTTCAATATTACGAATAGCCTCAATCGCTTGGCCATCTTCCATTTGTTCAACATCAAGTATGTTGTAGGCTAAATCGCCACGGCTTTTGTTCATCATATCTAGTACATTCACGTTGTGATCTGCCAACACTGATAAAACGTTGCCTAAAACTTTAGGCACGTTTATATTGGCAAAAATAATGCGCTGGCCTTCGCATCTTGCCATGCTCACTTCTGGAAAATTGACAGCATTTTTAATATTGCCGTTTTCAAGAAAATCCATAATCTGGTCCGCTGCCATCATTGCGCAGTTGTCTTCAGCTTCAGCAGTCGAGGCACCTATATGTGGCATGGCTATCACATCGCTTCGACCAAAAAAAGCAGGTTCGGGGAAGTCACATACGTAACTTTTCAATTGACCACTATCTAGTGCTTTTATTATCGCTAACGGGTCAACAATAGACCCACGGGCGAAGTTAACTAACACCATTCCAGACTTGGCTTGAGCAAGGGTATCTTCATTGATCATATGACGAGTCGGTTTGATGGCGGGTACATGTAAACTCACATAATCACAACGCGCAAGAAGGGCGTACATGCTTTCAGCTCTTTGTACGTCGCTGGATAAACGCCATGCGGCTTCTATGGATAATGCGGGGTCAAAACCCACCACATTCATGCCAAGCGCCAGCGCTATGTCGGAAACTAATGAGCCTATTGCGCCTAAGCCAATAATGCCAATAGTTTTACCCTTTAGTTCGTTACCTGCAAATTTTTTCTTTTGTGTCTCTAGGTTTTTTTGTAACTCACCTGCATTATGTATATCGTGCAAGGTGGTCACATGATCAATACCTGATTTTATACCGCGAGAGCCTAAAAGTAGTCCAGCTAACACTAATTCTTTTACCGCATTAGCATTGGCGCCGGGCGTATTAAATACTACTATGCCCTTTTGGCTATAATCTTCAATGGGTATGTTATTTATACCTGCGCCAGCCCTTGCTACGGCCAGAACTGAACTTGTAAGCACTTCGTCATGCATTTTATGACTGCGCAGTAACACGGCATCTGGGTGTCCAATATCCGAGCTCACTTCGTATTTTTCACGACTAAAACGTTCTAGGCCTTTTATAGATATCTGATTAAAGGTTTTGATTTTATACATGTTGTCCCTTAACTTTTTTAGGCGTGAGTTGGCAAGAACTAAGAAATAGTGTCGCTTATAGTATTTGTTTCTTTACACAGTGGTATGCCCATTCAAGCCAAGGCATTAATAGCTCTAAGTTCTTGTTTTCGATAGTCGCACCGCACCAAATTCTCAATCCAGCAGGCGCATCTCGGTAAGCTCCAATATCATAGGCGACGTGGTGTTCTTCAAGTAATTTCACAACGGATTTAACTTGCTCTGGGGACAAATCAAGGGTCAAACATACGCTAGTATTTGAACGAATATTGGCTTCTTGCGCCAGAAAGTGGATCCAATCATGCTGTTCTACAAATGCTTCTATCGTGGCTAAATTTTGGTCTGCTATAGCAATAGTCGCTGTGACGCCACCAACTGAATCCACCCAATTTAATGCGTCTAAATAATCCACCACACATAACATGGAAGGTGTATTGATGGTTTCTCCAGTGAATAAACCCTCAATTAATTTCCCACCTTTAGTCATACGGAAAATTTTAGGCAGTGGGAATGTGGGGGTATAAGATTCTAGGCGTTCGACTGCCCGGGGACTCAAAATTAACATGCCATGGCCACCTTCGCCACCCAACACTTTTTGCCAGCTATAAGTGATCACATCAAGCTTGTCCCAGTCCATTTCTTGCGCAAAAACCGCTGACGTGGCATCGCAAAAGATTAATCCTTTGCGACTTGAGTCAATCCAATCTGCATTAGGCACTTTTACGCCAGACGTGGTGCCGTTCCATGTAAATACTAGATCGTGATCAAAGTTAACTTTATTCAGATCAGGAAGTTGACCGTAGTCAGCACTCAATACTTGGGTGTTCTCTAGTTGCAACTGTTTGGTAATATCAGTAGCCCAGCCTTGACCGAAGGACTCCCAATATAATACATCGACGGGGCGCTCTCCTAACATGGACCACATAGCCATTTCCATTGCACCGGTATCTGAAGCCGGCACAACAGCAACACGATAACCTTCAGGCAGTCCTAAAATCTTTGCGGTATTAAGACAAGCTCTCTTAAGTGCTTGTTTGCCAACGGTTGCTCGGTGAGATCGGCCCAACACAGATAAATCGAGTTTGCTAACATCGTAACCAGGCCTTTTGGCGCAGGGACCAGAAGAAAAGTTAGGGTTGGCAGGTTTGAGGGTAGGATGCATTATTGTCTCGGGCTAGAGGTATACAGAATAGATTTTTATCAATAATACAAGTGAATGAAACGTATTACCAATATTCAAGTGCCATGAATCATTCTCATTGTATTATGTGAATGTAAAAAAAATCACAAAGACATATTAGCTAAATCTTTGAAAATTAGTGTGTATGTGTGGTGTTTATCAACCATAGGCCATGCGTTTTATAAGACCGGTCTTAATCAGCATAAAACTTGTGTTGAAATTTGAGTGTTCTTTGTTCGAGGCCATCGTTAATGTCCACAGAAATACGGTACTGCTCGAGGTCACTAAAAGGTAACACGGCTAAATAGTAGATTGCCTTACCTTCTTTTACCTGCTTAAACGTCAACTTTTTAATCACTCCGAGTAAATTTTTAGCTTGACCAGTTAAAATAACGGACTGTGCTGTTTTGTCTTGTCTGTCTAGTACTGAAATATTGATTAACCCATTAAATTTACTGCGCACTATGGCGTTTTGTTTGGCCACTTGGGGTGTTAAAAATGTGGTGTTAAAAGCGATGTAATGCACATCCCAGTTACCCAGTACTTGTTTTTGTTCCGCGTTAACCTGATAAGAAAAAATTAGTCCTAGTGCTAACGCAAGAGTCAGAAAATAGTGGTTGATAAGCTTCGAATTAGAAAATGCCAAATAAATCACCTAATAGTTTTTGTATAAACAATAACAGAACAATCACGACCATGACCGATAAGTCTAATCCGCCCATATCAGGTAATCTTCTACGAATAGGAGCCAGCATTGGTTCAGTGAGTTGGTCTAAGACTAATTCCATCGGGTTATTTCCTTGGCTTACCCAGCTCATAATAGCACGCAAAATAAGCACATACATGACTAGAGACAGTGCTTCTTTGATAACAATAATAAATGACACCACAACTAAAGACAGGACGTCGAGGCCCGTGCCCCCCAGCACTAGATTAAGAGTGACAATTTTTAATCCGGCGACCAATACTGCTAGCACTAAAGTTGCGGTATCTAAGCGACCAATAGAAGGTAATATTCTGCGCATCGGTGCCACTATGGGCTGTGTAACTTTAACCACAAATTGGCTAAATGGATTGTAAAAATCGGCTCTTGAAAACTGTAACCATAGGCGTAATAACACCACCATCAAATAAATGTTAAAAACAAAATCAATTAAAAACTGAACTGAAGTCATATTATGGGTTTTCCTCGGTATTTATATAAGTTATCTAAACTAAAACAATCTAAAATTGCTTAGCCATTTCTTTAGCGCGTTTGACTGCCGCTTGCATGGCGATGGAGACGACTTGTTCTAAACCCTGTTGTTGAAACGATTCTATTGCCTTGGCAGTTGTGCCTGCTTTAGAGGTAACTTGGGTGCGCAACTCGCTTAATTCAAGGTGAGGGTTGTGACAAACCATTTCAGCCGCACCTAACATAGCTTGCTGAACCATTAATCGAGCTGTTGCATGGTCAAATCCCTGGCGCTGTGCTTCTGTTTGCATCGCTTCTAAAAATAAGTAAAAGTATGCTGGGCTACTGCCTGCTGCTGCAATTACACCGTCTATCATAGACTCTTTTTCAACCCAAGCAATTTTACCCACCTGACTCATTAAGTCAGCAGCATATTGTTTATCAATTTTGTCGATATTCATATCTGCAAATAGGCCAGTCATGCCCTTGCCTAAAGAGCTCGGTGTATTAGGCATAGTGCGGATAATAGGGAACGCTCCGCCAAGCATCTGCTGAAGCCGTGATGTAGTGATGCCAGCCGCAATCGACACAAAAAGTTTGCCACTTAAGTTCTGTTCCAGTGCGAGCTTGGCGCACACTTGCTGCATAAGTTGCGGTTTTACTGCAAGCACAATGACATCCGCTGTGTCTACCGCCTCGTTATTTTCTTGGGTAACATTAATTATAAAATCAGCTTGTAGAGCAGTTAATTTGTCTATTGACGGATTACTTGCCGTAATCAAATGTGCTGGGTAATCATTATTAACTAAGCCACTGATAATGCTTCTTGTCATATTACCTGCGCCAATAAAAGCTATTTTTCTGTGTTGCATGGTTATCCTTTTGTTAGTTTCTTGAGCCAAAAATGGCTGTGCCTACCCTGACCATAGTACTGCCATTGTCAATGGCGTTTTGCATATCTCCCGACATGCCCATAGACAACGTATCGACTGATGAGTACTGTTTTTTAAGGGATTCAAACAATGTTGCCATGCGTGCAAAACTAGTTGTTTGTTCAGCCTGCGATTGATTCGCTTTAGGGATGGTCATCAACCCACGCAATCTTAGATTAGGTAGCCCACTAATCGCTTTAGCAAAGTCATTGAGCTCACTTACGCTTATACCTGCTTTGTTCTCATCGTCATCAATATTGACCTGAATGCATACGTTTAATGTTTTGTTGGGGCTTACCTGATCATTCAGTCTCTGGGCGATTTTGAGTCTGTCGATTGCTTGTACCCAATGGAAGTGCTCAGCCACCAAACGAGTTTTATTGGATTGCAATGGACCGATGAAATACCACTCGATATCATCAAGTGAGTGTAAATTTTGTATTTTTTCTACGCCTTCTTGTACGTAGTTTTCACCGAATAAACGTTGTCCCGCTTCATACGCTTGCACGATATCACATACGGGTTTGGTTTTACTCACTGCTAGCAATTTTACCGCATTTGATGGACGATGTGCATCTAAGGTGGTTTGCTCGACGGTTATTTGTACGCTTTTGAGTCGTTCTGCTATGGTTTCCATATTGCAACATGATATACGGAGAATATTTCATGGATATTACCGAACTTTTGGCCTTTAGTGTTAAAAATAAAGCCTCTGATCTACACCTTTCTGCAGGTTTGCCTCCGATCATACGTGTCGACGGTGAAATGCGAAAATTAAATATACCTGCACTCAGTCATAAAGAAGTGCATGCTTTGATTTTTGAAATCATGAACGACAAACAGCGTAAGGAATATGAAGAGAACCTTGAAACCGATTTTTCCTTTGAGGTAAAAGACTTGTCACGCTTTAGGGTCAATGCCTTTGTGCAAAATCGAGGTGCGGCGGCAGTATTAAGAACCATTCCAAGTGAAATCTTGAGTTTAGACGACTTAGGCGCACCGCAAATATTTAAAGAAATCATCAATCAGCCCACAGGCATTATACTTGTAACCGGGGCAACAGGTTCGGGGAAAAGTACTACTTTGGCGGCCATGGTTGATCATATTAACTCGAATAAACGTGAGCATATTTTAACAATTGAGGATCCCATCGAATTTGTTCATGAAAACAAACTTTGTGTAATCAATCAGCGTGAAGTACATAGAGACACTCATAGCTTTAATAATGCACTACGTTCTGCGTTACGTGAAGATCCCGATATTATTTTGGTGGGTGAACTTCGAGACTTGGAAACCATTCGTCTAGCCATTTCAGCCGCTGAAACAGGGCATTTGGTGTTCGGCACTTTACACACCAACTCGGCGCCCAAAACGATTGATAGATTAATCGATGTGTTTCCTGCCGCGGAAAAGTCGATGATTCGTTCTATGTTGTCTGAGTCCTTGCGTGCGGTTATCTCTCAAACCTTGTTAAAGAAAATTGGCGGTGGAAGGGTGGCGGCACATGAAATTATGCTGGGTATTCCAGCTATCCGAAACCTGATACGCGAAGACAAAGTGCCGCAAATGTATTCGGTTATACAAACAGGTCAATCTAATGGCATGCAGACCATGGATCAATGTTTGCAGAGATTAGTTGCACAAGGCCTTATTTCTGCCCAAGATGCGGCAGCAAAATCTATAAATAAAAAACCGACCTCTGGCTTTGGGAATTAATTATGGAACTCACGCCTTATTTAGAAGAGATGCAAGGTATAGGTGCATCAGATTTATTTGTAACAGTTGGTTTTCCGGTTAGTGCAAAAATAAACGGCCAAATGACCCCTATAGGTGCCAGTAATTTAAGTGAAGAAGATGCTTTAGCCTTAGTGCATGATGCTATGAGTGACAAACAAAAAGATGAGTTCGAGAAAACCAAAGAATGCAACTTTGCTATCGCCCGCGATTCAATAGGTCGCTTTCGTTGTAGTGCATTTTGGCAGCGAGACATGGCTGGCATGGTTGTAAGACGCATTGTCACGCAAATTCCTCAAGTTTCAGAACTAGGTTTGCCCGAAGTATTAAAAAACGTCATTATGTCCAAGCGAGGATTGTTGTTATTCGTGGGTGCAACAGGCACGGGTAAATCAACTTCTCTAGCTGCATTGCTCGGACATAGAAATCAACATTCGAAAGGGCATATTTTAACCATCGAAGACCCCATAGAATTTGTACATGAACATGCCAATTGTGTAGTCACTCAGCGAGAAGTGGGTATCGATACTAAGTCTTTTGACGACGCATTAAAAAGTTCATTACGCCAAGCGCCTGATGTGATTATGATAGGGGAAATTCGCTCAATGGAAACCATGGAGTACGCTATGGCTTTTGCTGATACGGGGCATTTATGTGTGGCTACAATGCATGCCAATAATGCCAACCAAGCGATTGAACGTATTATGCATTTGGCACCATCAGATCAACATGAAAAATTGCGTTTTGATTTAAGTTTAAATATGCGCGCTATTATTGCTCAGCAATTAGTGCCTACGCCAGATGGCGCAGGCCGAGTCGCTGGCATAGAAATATTGCTTAACTCACCACTGGTCACCGACCTTATTCAGCGTAACGAAATTGGTGGCTTAAAAGAGGCAATGAAAAAAGGCAAAGAAATGGGTATGCAAAGCTTTGATATGGCTTTGTATGACCTTTACAAAACGGGCAAAGTCTCTTTAGAGCATGCTATTCAACATGCCGATTCACCGAATGATTTACGTTTAATGATTAAGTTGGATTCTAATGAGGGCAATCAACTTGGCTCGTTATCCAATGTTTCTATCGATATGGATTAATTAAGATGTTGAAGAAAAGTCTTGAATAAAGTTTACAGTCATTACGACCGTTTTATGGTCTTTCAAATCAAACAATTGCTCGATGAACAAGGTATTTCCTGTTTTGTGAAAAATGAATTTGCTATCGGTGCCATGGGCGAATTATCGCCTATGGACGTTATGCCTGAAGTCTGGGTAAGGGATCCTGAGTGGTTACCCAAGGCACAGAAATTTGTAGCCGATTTTCAACATCAACCAGCAGACACATCTTCTTGGATATGCAGTGATTGCCATGAGAAAAACGCTGCGAGTTTCGAATTTTGTTGGCAATGCGCCAAAGATAGAGTTGTTTAGATGCAGCCTTTTTTACTCGTGCAAATAAAATACTTATGCTGCTAAATAATGCCGATCTAGGTCACATAGAAAAGTTTGTTGAAGCCATGTGGTTAGAAAAGGGATTAAGTGAGAATACCCTCAGTGCCTATCGTTCTGATTTAAATAAGTTCGCAATTTTTCTCATACAGCAAAGTGATGAATGCAAGTCAGTACAATTAATCGACTTTGAGCAAGATGTATTAAATCAGTATCTAGCAATACGTTATGACAGTGGCTTATCGGGTCGAAGCACATCTCGGTTTTTAAGCAGTTTGCGAAGTTTTTGCCAATATATGATCCGTCAAAATATCCGCAGGGATAATCCGGTTAGCTTGTTACAAAACCCTAAACTACCCCAATCACTTCCTAAAACGTTGACTGAAGCACAAGTCATAGATTTATTAAATGCGCCCAATACAGACGACCCGATCCAATTACGTGACAAAGCCATGTTAGAAGTTCTTTATGCCACGGGCTTGCGAGTGACAGAACTGGTTAGTTTACGACTTGATCAATTGAGTATTCAACAAGGTGTGGTAAGAGTCATTGGTAAAGGCAACAAAGAACGGTTAGTGCCGCTAGGCGAGGACGCGGTTGACTGGGTTTCGATTTATTTAAAACAAGGGCGTGGTTTATTACTTAAATCCGAAAGTGACATTATTTTTCCTAGTAAACGTGGTGTGGCCATGACCCGTCAAACATTTTGGCATCGAATTAAGCTCTACAGCCAAATAGCTAATATTCAAACTGACTTATCTCCCCACACCATGCGTCATGCATTTGCTACTCATTTACTCAATCATGGAGCAGATTTGCGGGTTGTTCAGATGTTGTTAGGACATAGTGATCTCTCCTCTACTCAAATTTATACCCATGTTGCGACTGAGCGATTGCAAAAGCTTGTTACGGAGCATCATCCAAGGGGATAATGTGCAAGCCTAAGGATTAATAAACCTATCAATTATGGTGCATACTTAAATGCCATTGGTTTACACCTCGGGTTCAGCTAAACTAGATATATTATTTATTTGAAATTATTGCCCTTGTTGAAGGTCATATTACTAATATCATTATTTGGAACATCTATGAAAAAGTGGACAAAAATTAGCGCTATTTTTGGCGCGTTAGTGTTAAGCCTTAATCTGTCTGCTGTAAACGAAACAGCAAACTATGATCAAGTAAAAACTAAGCTGCAAGCTTCCCTAGGTATGCAAATAAGCGCGATAGGTGATGCACCAGTACCCGGCTTATTGCAAGTTATGACAGAAAAAGGGATATTTTATACCAGTCAAGACGGCAAGTATTTGTTGCAAGCCCGTATTTATGATATCGAAGACGGTATGCGTAATGTCACCGAAGATACCCTCGGAATTCTACGTTTAGCCGGTTTAGCGGAGTTTGAAGACGCGGTTATCGAATATAAAGCAGCTAAAGAAAAATATGTGGTTAACATATTCACTGATATCACCTGTGGCTATTGTCGTAAGCTGCATAACGAAATGGATCAATACAATGATTTAGGCATTACTGTGCGTTACTTAGCCTTTCCTAGAGGTGGTATTAATAGCCGTTCATACACCGACATGGTCTCAATTTGGTGTGCAGAAGATAAGCAAGAAGCTATGGATAATGCTAAAGCAGGTGGCTCAGTTGCTAATAAAAACTGTGAAACACAAGTTGCAGAACAATATGCTTTTGGTCAGGAAATTGGGGTAAGCGGTACACCTAACATCATCATGCCTGATGGCACGGTTATTCCAGGTTATCAACCGCCTAAAAAGCTTGAAGAAGCACTAAAAGCTATTATGTAGTTGACTCAACAGATATATTATTAAGCCTGTACTGATACAGGCTTTTTTATTTTAACTCCCTTAATTGGTAAATAATTCAGTGCAAATCAGCCGTAGACCCAGAAAAGATAGCCAACACCTTCCTGAGCCGTTGCATCCAAGATTGAAACAAATATATGCCGATAGAGGTGTAGATGACGCTTCGCAACTCAATCGCAGTGCAAAAGCCTTATTGCATTTCGACCAATTACAAGGTGTTGATAAAGCGGTTAGCTTGTTAGCTCATGCTATTGCGACCAACAAGAAAATTATAATTGTGGGTGATTTTGACGCTGATGGTGCCACAAGTACGGCCCTAAGTATGATGTCTTTGCGTATGATGGGTTCTACTAATCATGATTATTTAGTGCCCAATCGTTTTGATTTTGGTTATGGCTTAAGTCCAGAGATAGTGGAAGTTGCGGCTCAACAACAAGCAGAAGTCATCATGACAGTTGACAACGGTATTGCTTGTTTTGCTGGTGTTGAAAAAGCCAAATCTTTGGGTATAACCGTGATCGTTACTGACCATCATTTAGCCGCTGAAACATTGCCTGTTGCAGATGCAATCGTGAACCCCAACCAACCAGGTTGTGGATTTTTATCTAAAAACTTAGCGGGTGTAGGTGTTGCATTTTATTTAATGTTGGCGTTGCGAGCAGAGTTGAAATCCAATGGCTGGCTTGAGAAAAAAGGCTTGCCAGTGCCGAATTTAGCCGACTTGTTAGATTTGGTAGCACTAGGTACAGTGGCTGATGTTGTGCCATTGGACGACAACAATAGAATATTAGTACACCAAGGTTTGCAGCGTATCCGAAGTGATAAGTGTCGGCCGGGCATACAGGCAATACTTGAAGTGGCGGGCAAGGAGAGACGTCGCTTAGTTGCCTCTGATTTAGGCTTTGTGGTAGGGCCAAGGCTGAATGCTGCTGGGCGGTTAGATGATATGTCTTTAGGTATTGAATGTTTGATAACGGATGACCACGCCCGTGCAAGGCAAATAGCTGTGCAGCTAGACAGTTTAAATCGAGAAAGACGTGAAATCGAAGGTTCAATGCAGCAAGAAGCAGTTGAAGCTTTAGAAGGATTAAATTTGGAGGAGAGTACCTTACCTTATGGGTTAGTGTTGTACCAAGCTGATTATCATCAAGGGGTAATTGGTATTTTGGCAGGACGTATTAAAGATAAATATTTTCGTCCAACCATCGCCTTTGCTCATCAGGATGATGAGATCCTAAAAGGTTCAGCCCGCTCAATTCCAGGCCTACATATTCGTGATTTACTCGAAGAGATAAATAGTCGTTATCCCGATATTATTGGCAAATTCGGTGGGCATGCCATGGCCGCTGGACTCAGTTTGCCATTAAAAAATCTATCTGCTTTTGAGCAAGTTTTTCACCAAATAGCAGAAGAAAACTTAAAAGATACACCTTTGGCGGGCGAATTAATTTCTGATGGTGAGTTGCAGGCCGAAGAATTCACTTTAGCTTTTGCACAATGTCTGAAAGAAGCAGGACCCTGGGGCCAAGGCTTTCCAGAGCCGCTGTTTGATGGTGAATTTCAATTAGTGGAGCAACGATTAGTTGGCAGTAAACACCTGAAAATGATGGTTAAAATTGAAAGTGGAGTGTTAATCGATGCTATTGCTTTTAATGTAGACCTTACACAATGGCCTAATCCTCAGTGCAGTCATGTCAATCTAGCCTACAAATTAGACATTAACGAATTTCGTGGAAGAACTAGCTTGCAGTTGATGGTCGAAGGTGTGCTAGCGCTGTAATACACAACCTAAAAAACCTCATCATCTCCTGAATATTTGCTGGTTTTTGGAAATATGCATTTTGCAGGTGAGTTGGGTATAGTTATTTATGTACTTTGCGATAGATGTTAGACTTAGTTCTTTAAATCAAATAAATAGTAGTCATGGTCAAAAAAACCGATGTAGAAAAATTACTGGATAAACACGATAACCTTACTCATTCTGAAGAATTGATTGTGATGTCACATGTTCAACGCAAAGATGATGATTGGTTTATGAATATCTTGTTGGTTGAGGGTACAGAAGTGCCTTTTAAATTCCGACGTAGAAAGGTATACAAAAATCTAACAGGTGCGCGAGTTAACTTAACATATTATCCAATAACTGAAGAAATTGCTGGTATGGAATTTGAAGCCATGAAGGTTGTGCGGATAAAAGTGAGTTAGTTTTTGGATTAAGTTTATTTAATAAGGTTTTTGCTGTTGGTACCTGAGCAACTTACTGGATTTTTGTTACATCGACGCCCATATCGAGAAACCAGTTATTTAACCGATCTGTTTACTTTGGAACTAGGTAAAGTGAGTGCTGTTGCCAGAGGTGTTAGGGGCAATAAAGGAGACAAAAAAAGCTTACTTCAGTCATTCCAGCTTTTGTTGCTATCGGTTTCGGGTAAACATGAATTACGCAACCTTAACCAGTTGGAATCAGCTGGGTCTATGTTGCAGCTTACCGGCCATCAATTATTTTCAGCCATGTATTTGAACGAGTTGCTCAATAGATTGTTACCTAAAGAAGTACCACACCCTGAACTATTTTTATCCTATCAACAAAGCCTAAATTGGTTGGCAGGTGGTGGCGATATTGAACCCTGCTTGCGTCAATTTGAATTGTTGTTGTTAGATGACATGGGATATGGTGTTGATTTAACTCAAGAATATGAGAGTGGTCAAGCTGTCGAGTCGGATGTTGATTATTGTTTGATACTAGAAAGCGGAATTAAACGTATTGATGTTAGTGCCCAGAGTGCCCAGAGATCTAATCGATTCACTGGAGAAGCATTGTTACAAGTAAGTAACAATATTTGGACGCCGAAAAGCTTACAGTGTGCTAAACGGATCACTAGAATGTCACTCTCACCGCTATTAGGCCGTAAACCGCTGAAGAGCAGAGAATTGTTTCAACAAACTTGGACGGCTGCAAAACCAGCCAATATTGGGGACCTGTGAAATGAAGGAAATTTTACTTGGTGTGAATATTGATCACATCGCTACTTTGCGAAATGCCAGAGGCACCGCTTATCCAGATCCTGTTCACGCGGCAGAAATTGCCGAAAGAGCTGGAGCAGATGGAATTACCGTGCATTTACGTGAAGACAGACGACATATACATGACCGCGATGTTCAAATTCTTAAACAAACCATTCAAACCCGCATGAATCTTGAGATGGCGGTTACCGAAGAGATGTTGTTAATTGCAGAAAAAATTACACCTGTATTTTGTTGTTTGGTGCCTGAGAAGCGAAAAGAGTTAACGACAGAAGGCGGTTTAGATGTGGCGGGTAATCAATCGCGAATGAATACTGCTTGCGCGCGTTTAACCGCAGCAGGGATTTTGGTCTCTTTATTTATTGATGCCGATAAAAAGCAAATTGATGCGGCTGTGGAAGCGAATGTGCCTTTTATTGAAATACATACCGGTCAATACGCAGAAGCTAAAAGCGAAACAGAGCAGCAAAAAGAGTTAGCTGTCTTGATAGAAGGTATTCAGTATGCCCATTCAAAAGGCCTGAGAGTTAATGCCGGACATGGTTTACATTATCACAACGTAAAACCTATCGCTGCTATTCCTGAATTGTATGAACTTAATATTGGCCATGCAATTATCGCTCGCGCTGCATTTGATGGTCTTCATAAGGCTGTGGCGGATATGCGCCAATTGATGCAAGAAGCAAGAGCTTAAGCACGATGGCGATTGTCGGG
This sequence comes from Paraglaciecola sp., assembly GCA_034111145.1. Lineage (GTDB taxonomy): Bacteria > Pseudomonadota > Gammaproteobacteria > Enterobacterales > Alteromonadaceae > Paraglaciecola. The sequence goes on along the minus strand of JAWUXU010000147.1, from coordinate 27,169 downwards.
CTGGGTACTGATATAGTGGAAATAGCTAGAATTACTCGTCAATTAGATAAGTCCCAGCGTTTAGCAGAGCGTGTATTGACCCAAACAGAAATGGCTATGTTTAACCATCACAAATTCCCTGAACGGTTCTTAGCGAAACGTTTTGCCGCCAAGGAAGCAGCAGTAAAGGCTTTGGGCACTGGAATCGGTAGCGGTGTCAGTTTTCAAGATGTGCAAGTGGTAAGTCTAGCCTCGGGTCAACCCACCCTTGTTTTTTCAGGTAAATTTGCTGAACTGTGCAAGATAAACAACATCAGTCACAGTTTTATCTCAATTTCTGATGAACAGCACTACGCTATGGCTACCGTCGTTTTAGAGTCGAGCTAAATATAAGCGGCTATTATGTTATTGGCTATTTTCGCACTAACTTGGTGCCAGCGGGCACGAGTATGAAGCCTCTGCAATTGATTTACCCATTTTAGGCTTCTAAATTGAAGCGTTTGTGTAATAAATGTTGGCTCGTATTATGAAAGTAATTTTAAAAAACTTGAAAGAGGTGAGTTAGACCATCCTATACCACTCAACTATTACTCAACCTACCTAGTCAGGCCTAGGTTAAGTAGGACAGATTTATATGGTTTCAATTCGTACAGTACATGAAAAACAACGCCCACCCTTTGACGAATGGTTGGCAGGTTTAAACCTGACCGAAGTAAGTAAGCAAAAGCTCAGAGACGTATCCGATACGCCAGAAATACTGTTAATTGGGCAGGAAATGGTTGAAATTCTCCACCAATTACATATGGATGATGAAACCCTACAAGCAGCACTTATCTATCCATATTGTGAAGTACATGAATTAGAAGAAGAGCAAATTACTGAGCAGTTTGGTGAAGGTATTCAAAAGCTGATTGTAGGCGTTAGACGCATGGACGCGATCAAATCTTTGCATACACGTGCCAATAGTAAAAAGAAAAATGACGAGGTTCAGATCGATAACGTGCGCCGCATGTTGTTGGCTATGGTGGAAGATGTGCGAGCTGTGGTACTTAAACTTGCTGAACGCATTTGTACCTTGCAAAAAGTCAAACATGAAGATGAAGAAACCCGGGTGTTAGTTGCTCGCGAGTGCGCAAATATTTACGCCCCCTTAGCGAACCGCCTCGGCATAGGTCAGTTAAAGTGGGAACTAGAAGACCATTCTTTTCGCTATTTACACCCAAATACCTACAAACAGATCGCTAATCTATTGGACGAACGCCGCGCCGATCGCCAGCAATATATCGAGGACTTTGTTGGTGAGTTGCAAGGCGTTCTAGACTCTCAAAATATCAAAGCTAAGGTTTATGGTAGACCTAAACACATTTACAGCATCTGGAAAAAGATGCAGAAAAAAAATCTCGATTTTGAACAGCTTTATGATATTCGAGCCGTACGTATAATTGCTGATCGCCTTCAAGATTGTTATGCCGCACTTGGCGTAGTGCATGCCAGTTGGAACCACATTCCTAACGAATTTGATGATTATATTGCTACACCAAAATCCAATGGCTATCAATCAATTCATACAGTGACCTTGGGGAAGCAAGGCAAAACTATCGAAATTCAAATTCGTACTGCAAAAATGCACGAAGATGCCGAGCTTGGCGTCGCCGCGCATTGGCGCTATAAAGAGGGGACTACCTCAAGCCGGTCAGGTTATGAAGAGCGGATTAATTGGCTTCGTAAAATATTACTGTGGCAAGAAGAAGTGGCAGATAGTGGCGATTTAGTGGAAGAGCTACGTAGTCAGGTGTTTGATGATCGTGTTTATGTGTTTACTCCTAGGGGCGATGTGGTCGACTTACCTCTTGGTTCAACACCACTAGATTTTGCGTATTACATTCATAGTAATGTAGGGCATAGATGTATCGGCGCGAAAATTGTGGGTAGGATTGTGCCTTTTACCTATGAACTCCAAACTGGCGACCAGGTTGAAATTCTTACTGGTAAACGTTCAAATCCTAGTCGAGATTGGATGCACCCTGGTTTAGGTTATGTATATTCGTCCCGTGCTCGTGCCAAAATTCAAACTTACTTTAAGAAACAAGACAAAGATAAAAACCAGCAAGCTGGTAAAGAATTACTCGATAGAGAATTGGGCAAAATAAATCTTGAGTCAAAGGTAGCCATCGAAGCAACCTCTCGTTTCAACATGCAAAATCTCGATGACTTGTATGCTGCCATCGGTGGTGGAGATGTACGCATTATGCAAGTGGTGCATTTTTTACAGCAAAAATATGCACCTGCGCCTGAGTTAAAAATCAGGTCAAAAAAACCACAGTCCGCAAAGTTTAAAAAAGATAGCATAGTGGTAGAAGGTGTAGGTAATTTGTTGAACCAAATTGCGGGCTGTTGCCAACCGTTACCCGGTGAATCTATTTTAGGTTATATCACACAGGGGCGAGGGGTGAGTGTTCATAGAGAAGATTGCGAACAACTAAATAACCTATTAGACCAACACCCAGAGCGACAGATTGATGTTAATTGGGCCAGTAATTTACAGGCAGCGTTTCAAACCAAATTGCATGTTTTTAGCGATGACAGAGCGGGTGTTCTGCGCGATGTTACTACGGTTATCGCTAACGAACAGGTGAGTCTGTTAGGCGTCAACAGCATCAGCGATACTAAATTAAACAGAGCCAAAATAGAATTAAGCCTTGAAGTAAAAGACCTATCCTGTCTGTCAAAAGCCATGAGCCGATTACAACTCATTAAAGGTGTCACCGAGGTATTTAAGGCAGATAAGTAATATGTCCAAAAACGATGAAAAGATTAGTCAATTGTCACGTTTATTAGAAATTATGCAGCAATTACGATCGCCAGAAACAGGATGCCCATGGGATCAACAACAAAACTTTGAAAGCATAGTTCCACACACAATCGAAGAAACCTACGAAGTGGCTGATGCGATTTTTAGTGGAAATGTGCAGGATATAAAAGATGAGTTGGGAGATTTGTTGTTTCAAATTGTGTTTTACGCACAGCTTGGAAAAGAGCAGGGGGACTTTGATTTTGAAGATATTGCTCAAGGCATCATTGATAAATTAGTCAGGCGTCATCCCCATGTTTTTGATGTGTCTGGTGTGGGTGGGGTTGCTGAGAAAAATCACAAAACACAAGATGAACTCAACAATCAATGGCAACAGATAAAAGCCCAAGAGCGAGCAAACAAAAACCAAGCACTGGATATTAGTACTTTGGCCAATATACCTCAGGGTATGACACCACTTCTGCGAGCACAAAAAATGCAGAAAAAATGTTCCAAAGTTGGATTTGACTGGACTGAATTACCCCCAGTAGTCGCTAAAATTCATGAAGAAATAGAAGAAGTATTAGCTGAAGTGAATGCCTCAGAGCCTAATCAACAAGCAGTGGAAGAAGAGGTGGGTGACTTATTATTTGCAGTCGTTAATTTAGCCCGGCATACCTCTGTCAACGCTGAGACAGCATTGATAAAAGCCAATCGTAAATTCGAAAAACGTTTTAGACAGGTTGAAAAAATTATTGAAAAACAAGGGTTTAGCATGGAGTCTGCTGATATGCAGCAAATGGAAGCCGCTTGGCAGCATATAAAAAAGGCAGGATATTAGTCAAATACCCTGCCTTCTAAAGCTACTTTGGTGTCTGGAGCTTAGTTCTCAGTCTGAATACTAAACAACATAAACACAGTATCATGCATCCCAAACTACCACCGCCTGAGGCGTTTGATGTCACAGGCGGTGGTAAAAATACCTGAGCAGGTGCCACCACCGAAGGCGTAAAAACAACATTACGTACAATTCCTTTATCTTCAACGACCAAGTTTGGAGAATCGCTTGAGTCTTTATTATATACCCAACTAAGGATATTCATCCCAGCTTCTAACTCTAAAAAACCTCTGGTATCGTTAAACGTGGTCACATTCACTTCACCAGTAATAAAGTCTACCAACTGATTATTGACATAAAAGTCTAAGGTGTCGAAAGGATCGCCTCCGGCTTCGGTGTTTTCTTCAGATGACACACCCCAGTCGAAAGTTAAAGAGCCCTCACCTTCTACTAGGGCTATTAATACACTTTCTTGGTTGTTAGATATGGCCCCACTTTCGACACCGCCTATTGCATTTGCACCCCAAGTTTGATTGCCACCAGAGAACCAAGATAGCCTATTGTTTGCAGGACCGGCCACGCCCACTAAATTATTTGCATTATCAAAAGCAGCGCCCCGCAGTGCACCTTGGCTACTGCTGACATTAGGATTATCAGACGTAATCAATATTTCTGCAGCATGAGTACCACCGAAAGTGGGACGATAATTAACTATGAGTTGGCAGCTTGCGTTGGCTGCTAAGGTACTACAATCATTGGTATCAAGACTAAATTCGCTGTCACCGTTAATCGTAAAACTAACGTTAGTATTTTCAGTAGAATTATTGGCAACGCGCAATTCAACGGTTGAAGAAGCGTCACGAGGTATACGGCCAAAGTCTTGTCGTTGGTCGATAGCAACACCATTAGTTATTGTGTTTATCCAATCCTTAAATTCTGATACTCGCGTGTACACCCCTGGATAGCCAGCTTCAGCACAGCCAAAGCCCCAACTAACTATACCTACTTGTTGTAAACCTGAACCGGTATTGACTACTAATGGTCCACCACTATCTCCTTGACATGAACCTCTTCCACCTTCGGGTACTGCTGCACATATCATTACGTCGGTAATATTAAAGCTGTCTGCGGGTGCATCAAAGCTTTCACCTAGTGCCTCTTTGCACTGAGCATTGGTAGATAGCCGTAAGTCAACCCGATGTAAAATATCTGGGAAATCAGACGTTGGGCCCTCATTTGGAGCATAACCTTGGCGGCCACCCCAGCCAGCAACTGTTGCAATGCTGTTTTCAATGGCATATTGATCTGTAACTTCTGGTTCTGCTATTGTCACAGCAGGTATATCTAAAGAAGAAACAAGCTCTACAAGTGCAATATCGTTATCAAAACTTTCATTATCGTAGAGAGGATGAATATAGATATTGGCGATATCAATGGCATTTTCAGCCCCGTCAGATAAGTCATATTCACCCACGTTCATTTTAAATCGGGTGTTTGCACTATCCACACAGTGCGCTGCAGTAAGGACCCATTTATCGCCTAAAAATGAACCTGCACATGAGGAATCTTGTTGTAATTCAACTGTCTCATCGACTGATAACGAGGCCATACTTCCAATTTTTTGCAATAGAGTTAAGCCGTCTTCCCGGGTCACAGCTACAACAGGAATAGTGCCAGCGTATTGATCCCCTAAAGTGCCAGAGATATTGCCCAACTCTTCATTATTATAAATAATCGCACCGATACCACCACCGACTTCACAATTGTCTGCTTTTTCAGAAAAGTCGACTTCTCCTCGCTCTATCAAACACACTTTTTCTGTTGCGTCAGCACATACTGCATCGCCAATTCCGCAAGACATAATTTCGCCGCTGGCTTGTCCACCGACACCAGATGTAAAAGATCTTGTTTCATAAATAATGTTGTTCACACTCAGTGACGTAGCTAACTGATTAAAAGTGATGACGTATGCCGTCATCCACGGCCAATTTTCTTGGATGGCTTCTTCACCACCCACAATCCGTGTTTCAGCTATTTGATTATTCATTTTGTCTGAAGGTGCTAACGGGCTTTTTGCCGCAACTGCACAGACACATGTAAAAATTAAAGCAGAAGTGATGCCCCTTTTCAAAAAACTATTCATAGTAAATACTCCGAATAACTTGCTCACTAATTTTATACTGCATTAGGCAACATTAAGTTGCCTTCACAAAATTAATAGACCGCTATAGTCGATATTTGTTTCAAAATATCAACGGGCTTAATGGCTAAACCTGTTTGGTTTTCTAGTTGCCTGTGCGAATATATTATGATGTTGTTATTGATGTAACTCATCGGACTTTTTGTCAAAAAAATCTTATAAAAAGAACTTTTTTGCAAGCAAAAGGGTAATAAATCTTATAAAAATAAAGGATATTCAGTTTCATGCAATTTTTTCGCGCTTTCATTGTACATATTGTTGTTTTTTTTATTGCCATCGCTGTTGTAATGGCTGGCAGTGATGGCGGGCAATTTTTAAGTAGTAGTTTAGAAACTGGGCTGACTATATTTGCTAGCTGTGCACTTATCGCTTTTATAGTGCAATGGATAGCCTTGATCCCGGCATATTTGCTTAAGACAGAACATTTTTATGATTTAACAGGTGGCGCTACTTATTTGGCGGTCATTATTTTTGCTTTTATGCAGAGCGAACCACATGATCTACGTTCGATAATCTTAACTTGTCTCGTCGCTATTTGGGCTATCCGCTTGGCAAGTTTCCTATTTTTAAGAGTGCGGAAACAAGGAAACGATAGCCGTTTCGACGATATCAAACTAAATTTTTGGCGATTTTCTATTGCATGGACAGTGCAAGGACTATGGGTACTGGTTACGGCAGGGGCAGCAATTGCGGCAATCACTTCTAGTCAAAAGACTGATTTTGGATTAATTGGCGCTTTTGGTCTGTTGCTATGGCTGATTGGATTCTCAATGGAAGCCTTGGCCGACAATCAAAAGCGTATATTTAAGCAACAAAAAAACACCCATAAAGAATTTATTCAAACAGGGTTATGGGCTCGCTCACGCCATCCAAACTACTTTGGTGAAATATTATTATGGATAGGTGTCGCAATCATCGCTTACCCTGCTTTATACCAATGGCAACTTGTGACGCTTATTTCGCCTTTATTTGTGATTTTGTTATTAACAAAAATTAGTGGGATTTCCCTGCAAGAAGAGCAAGCAGACAAACGTTGGGCAGATAACTCTGATTATCAAGCTTACAAAAAGCGCACCCCCGTTTTGATCCCTAAATTGTTTGGGTAACAGTTAACAGGAGATTTCACCACAGATAACAAGGAAGGCAAAGACAAAGGCAAGGACAAAAGATAAATGCTGCCTAAGCACCCAGAACCTAAAAATCATGTGTCAGGAATGGCAAATCTGTCGGATATCTGTGCGTACTTAAAATGCTGTTATTTCCTATGTATTGGTCTGTCCTTTTTTCTTGTCCACTTCTACCTCTGCAGTAAAAACAACTTTTATGCGAGTGGGGCATCCATAAGTGGGTGGTTGAAAACACTTTTTTCCATAAACAGGACACACAAGCCTAAAGTCTTTTATTTTGGGTGCGATAACTAAGTATCTATTTAATTTACAGTGATAACCGTTTTGCTCGACTCGGTCAATAAAAGCCAACCCGATCTCAATGCGAGTGTTGAATCGTTATTATCAAGTGACTATGAACTAAACGGTGCGGTTAATTGTGCGGCGAGTGAGGGTGCAAAATTTTCGTTAATAATGGCGATGCTTGAACAAGACTGCACACATCGCCCCCACTTAGATGCATCAAAAGGGGTTAATCAAAATCCAGAGGTTAAAGGTGACCTCAATTATTACCGCTCAAATTCTTTGAGTGCTGATGATACGTACTGGAACACCTGCCATCACACCAGTCAATTGCTCCATAATGGTCAATTACTTTCTGCGCACCTTTGGCTAGCTATGCACCCTGAGCCTTTATCACAACATAACAAACCAGATGCAATCGACGAAGATGTTATCGCTAACTGCAGCATCTATGCTCAAACGCGCATGCAACATGCTAAAGAAAAAGTAGTTAAGATAGATGAAACTGGGCTGTATGATATATTGCAGGCGCTAGAGCCCGCGCCTGCATCCAACGTCAGCTAAAATCATCGATTGCTTTGAGTTTAAATTTTGGTGATCCTGTGGCGATAGCGACTACACCAAAGACCAATATCAACATCGGATACCAACAATAAGGAGTCAGCTCTAAGGGGGATAAACCAGCAAGGCTAGCGGCGGCTAAAAGTTGACCTCCATAGGGTACTAAGCCCTGAAATCCACAAGAAAAAATATCTAGCAAGCTCGCTGAGCGCCTTGGATCCAAATCGTATTTTTTACCTAACTCTTTGACGATAGGACCCGTCGAGACAATGGCAATTGTATTGTTGGCTGTGGCTATATCTAATGCACTGACTAGGACTGCGGTACCGTATTCAGCCCCTTTTTTGCTAGTGATATGTTTGGTGATGTTGTTCACTAACCATTGGATACCACCATAGGCTTTCATCAATGCCACAATACCGCCAATCATTAGCGCAATGGCGACCATATCCTGCATCCATCCCATGCCTTTTTGTATGCTTTGTAGCATAGAAGGTAGGGTAAACACCCCTTTAGCTAGCCCTACTATACAAGCGCTGCTGATACCAACGCCTAACACGGCTATGACGTTAACCCCGAATAATGCGCAGCCAATGATTAAAAGATAGGGCAGTATTAGCCAGCCATCGTAATCTTTAGATGCGATTACTGCGTTACCGTCGATATGCACAAACATAAGTAATACAGTAGTTAATAACGCAGCGGGTAAAACAATGATCAGGTTAGCCTTAAACTTGTCTCTTAACTGCACACCTTGAGTACGTGTGGCGGCAATGGTGGTGTCAGAGATAAAAGATAAATTGTCACCAAACATTGCACCGCCAATGACTATGCCCAAAGTGAGAGGGATAGGGACCGCAAGGTTTTCGGCTAGGCCAATGCCAATAGGTGTAATGGCAGTAATTGTGCCCATAGAAGTGCCCATAGCAAAGGCAATCAAACTGGCAATAACAAATAGCCCAGGTAACAGGTAAGCGGTTGGCACATAATTGAGGGCCAAATTCACCGTGGCATCACGCGCTCCTATGTCGATTGTTACCCCATAAAAAGCGCCGGCAAGTAAAAAAATTATTGCCAGTAAGATGATAGTTTTATCGCCACCGCCTCGACAAAATACATCGATTTTTGTATTAATAGATAAGCTTGATGTTGAGTTGTTAAGCAATAAGGCAAAGCCCGCTGATATCATAAAAGCAACCAGAACAGGCATGGTCGAAAAATCTTGTGTTAACACTCCGCTACCAATCACCAAGAGCATAAATAGCAGTATAGGAGTTAACCCCAAAAAACGCCCAACCGGCTGTTTTTCCATCAAGTCCACCTTCAAATTTATCAATTAAATCAGAAAGATAATGTTATAGCAAAGCACTATAGTGACAACCATTAAAAGGTGGTTTGGGGTGGTTATTTGAATTTTATAACGCGTATTGAGTTAATTTATATGGCTCTATCAGATTGAGAAAACTCTAAATCATCCGCGTAGGCGAACAAAGAAGGCGCTCCACCGGTATGCCAGAAAAGGACTTCGTCACTTTTTCCTATCTTGCCAGAGCGAATAAGATGAATTAGCCCGGCCATGGCTCTTCCGGTATAAACGGGATCTAATAATATGCCTTCAAACTTAGCCGTTAACGCAATCGCTTCATTCTCTTGGGGTCCTACAATGCCATATCCGTCACCTACATAATCTGGATTTAAAATTAGCTCATCATTTGAAAATGTATAATCAAGGCCTATGAATTTTGCCGTACTGTTAACCAGCTGTGTAATCTGTTGATCAAATGGCAAGGCGGTATTTGTCTCTTTGTCTATATTGATACCGACTAATTCAAAGGTTTTGTTGTATATTTTCTTACCTAAGATTAAGCCCGCATGAGTACCGCCGGAACTAGAAGCAAATACCACATGAGAAAAATCACGGCCTATTTTTTGCTCCTGTAATTCTGCAACCGCAGCAATAAATGACATAGCTCCCAACTCATTAGACCCTCCATAAGGCACTAGGTAGGGTTTTCTTCCCGCCGCTGTAAGTTCTGCAAATATGCGGGCGATATCTTCGCCTTTACGATTAGAACCTGTCCAATGGATGTGACAAGCAAAAATATGATCTAATAATAAGTTCCCTTGGGCTTTTAGTGGTGCTACGCCGCCGAGTAACAAATGGCATTCTAAATTGAGTTTTGCAGCCGCTGCGGCAGTTTGACGACAATGGTTAGATTGAGCTGCACCTGCTGTAATAAGTGTATCGCAGCCTTGTTTTAAGGCATCAGCCAATATGTATTCCAGCTTTCTTGTTTTATTTCCACCTAAGGCCAAGCCTGTTAGGTCATCTCTTTTCATGAATATCTTTGGACCACCCAGAAAGTGACTTAACCTAGATAATTCAACCAGCGGAGTAGGGAAAAAACCTAATGACGTTTTATCAAAATGTTTAAGTTTCATTGCGTGTCCTACATCTATCCGTAATTTGTTTAAGTATACAAGCATGGGTCAGTTAATACGTCATTGGCAACCATCTAATTTACGATGTTGACGGACCTATAAAAGCAACTAATTTAATTTCATATGATGGCTTATTACTAAAGATTAAAGCGCCAACTATGGCGCTCTTTCATGCCTTAGTTTGATAAGTATGCCCGTCCAAACAAGAAGGTAAACAAACATTTTTTATCTGCGATTTACAAAGTCCTATTATTGATAGATTAACAACATGATTAAATATTTTAGAAACATCATTATAGCTGTAACATAATTGGCATTAAGTGAGCCGTGCGTGTTGATTTTTTGGACTGAAAAATCAACAGCCCTTGATCCCTCAGTTTCTGGATTTATTGACTAATAAAGATAGCGCCGATTGGCATTATAAAAAATACACCGCCAATATAAACAAAACCTAGCACCTTTTTTTTGGCCACACGCAGTGATAATGATTCTGCCATTTTAAGGGGGATTTCACGCAAGAATTTATTCCCAAATACCACAACAACACCGAGCACATTGTAAATTAAATGCACCAGAGCAATTTGTAATGCGAATAACGCAAATTCACCATTAACAGCCAGTGAAGCAATTAACGCTGTAATGCAGGTGCCAATATTTGCGCCGAGCGTAAAGGGATAAATATCCCGAGTTTTCAGAACGCCGTTACCGACTAACGGCACCACCAAAGACGTTGTAGTGGAAGATGACTGAACCATGACTGTCACTACTGCACCTGAAAAAATTCCGCTAATAGGGCCTTTGCCGATGGCGTGATGAAGGATGTTTTTGGCTTTGCCTACCATCAATGACTTCATGGTTTTGCCCATAAATGTGATTGCAAGAATAATTAAACTAACACCAAATATAGCGAGGATTATACCCCCCATAACATCAGAAAGCGGACTCACTAACAATGTCAGTTTTTCAGCAAAAGGTGCTGTCAGCGCTTTGACAGGATTAAAGCTTGTACCGTTAGTTTGGATTTGACCAAGCCATCCTATTATTACGCCGCTGATTTTTTCTAATATACCAAACGCAACCTCCAAGGGTAAAAATATTAATACGCAGAGCATATTAAAAAAGTCATGCACGGTTGCCGCTGAAAATGCTCGTTGGAATTCTTTTTTATTGGTAATGTGACCTAAGCTAACAATAGTATTGGTGACACTGGTGCCAATGTTTGCCCCCATTACCATCGGTATTGCAATACCGATGGGCAAGCCACCTGCCACCATAGCAACTATGATTGAGGTTACGGTACTTGATGACTGAATGAGTGCAGTAGCTGTCATGCCGATGATAAGACCAAGTAGCGGATTCTGTGCAAATTCGAAAAGAGTAGTAGCATGTTCACTCGTCGCTAATTTGAATCCATCACCAATCACACTAACGGCAAGTAAAATAACATAGACTAAGAGTAGTAATTGTATCCAGTTTAAAAACGGGTATTTACCGGAGCTTGCGAGTGGGGTATCTGCCAAAATTAAGTCTGAATCTGACATGACTTTTTCATTCCTACTTATTTTTAATCAAAAAATTTGTGCGGATTTCCAGATGTTATGACAGTTATGTTTCAGTTTGATGTCAGTTTCATAGATTATGAAACTGACATCATAAAAAGCGACCTGCACGCAGGATTGACTAATACTAAGTACATTACTTATGCTAATTTTTATAAAATATTGTCTGGCCGCTTTAACAATCACTGTGACGTTATTAGAGGCGCTTTTCGGTTGTTTCTGTGAACTTGACTTCGCAGTTAATGCTAACATTCAACATCACTTATTTATGCTAGATTTTCAGGGTTAACGGTTATGAAAATTGAAGATCCTTGTTTTACTTATTTCACTTCGTCTATTGAAAAATATAACTTACCAGAACGTTTTACTTTTCCATTTTATTATAAACCACACCCCTTATGTATGCTGGCTGCCGAACAATTACAGCGGCACCTCGAGACTCAAGCCCAGTGGCAACACAATTTTGGTTTGTTTGATGATCCAATTAATATTATTGGTAAAATGTTTGGTGTGTTACTGGTTAAAAATGTTCAAGGAGAGTTAGGCTTTGTATCGGCTTTTTCAGGTAAGCTGGCAGAGCAAAATCATATTCATGGTTTTGTGCCGCCGATATTTGATTTATTAGGGGAGGACAGTTTCTTTTTGTCTGAGAAAACGGCTATCAATAAACTAAATAAAAAAATAAAAACATTAGAAAATACACCAAAATTAATAGTTTTAAGGCAAGAATTAAACACATTAGACGCAGAGTATACCCAACAGTTATCTGTTATCAGAGGCGAGTTAATAGAGAACCGTAAAACGCGCAAAGTAAAGAGACAAACGCTGCAGAATGATTTATGTAAAAACACTATAGATAAAGGGCTAACAGAGCTCGCTCAGCAAAGTGTATATGATAAATGGCGATTGAAAAATTTTACCAACCAGTCGCAAAGTTCGATTGGGCAACTACAAAAAAAAGTGAATAAGTTAATTGAGCATATTGCAGAGTGTAAGTTACAACGAAAAACGCGGTCAGCCAATTTACAAAATAGAATATTTTCCCAATACCAATTTTTAAATAGGGAACTTGCCCCTAAAAATCTGGTGGATATTTTTGCAGATACCGCTTTTAAAACCCCTCCAGCTGGGGCTGGTGAATGTGCAGCGCCTAAGCTATTACAATATGCGTTTGAACAAAAATTAACACCATTGGCCATAGCTGAATTTTGGTGGGGAGCGTCGCCTAAATCAGAAATCAAAAAACATCAGCAGTATTACCCTGCTTGCACGGGTAAATGCCGGCCTATTCTGAAACATATGTTGGCCGGTATGCAGTTGGATGAAAATCCATTGATTTATCACTATGGGGAAAGTAAAAATATAGACATCATCTACCAAGACGAAGACATCTTAGTAGTCAATAAACCCACTGAAATTTTATCTGTACCTGGAAAAGAAATATCTGATTCTGTCTACCTACGAATTAAGCAGCAATTCCTTGATGCTACTGGGCCACTCATCGTACATCGACTTGATATGTCTACCTCAGGTTTGATGGTTATAGCGCTTAACCCAAAGGCTAATAAGTATCTGCAAAAACAATTTATTCATCGAGAAGTTCACAAACAATATGTGGCTTTAGTAGAGGGGTTACCGCTTCAGGATGATGGTGAGATAAATTTACCTTTAAGAGGCGATTTCTACGACAGGCCTAAACAAATTATTTGTCACCAAGACGGTAAACAAGCCAAAACATTGTGGCAAGTAATTGAACGTTACCCTTTAACAAATCAGACTAGATTACTGCTAACACCACACACCGGTCGGACACATCAACTAAGGGTGCACTGCGCTCATGCTGATGGGTTGAATATGCCCATAGTAGGTGACGATTTATATGGAACACTTGCTGACCGTTTACATTTGCATGCACAAAGCTTAAAAATCAAACATCCTATCAGTCAAGAAATAATGTCGTTTGAGGTGGACGCTGAATTTTAAGTGTAAATTTATCATTGTGCCATTCATCACTCCCCATTATAAATATTGGCAAATGGCAATGAATTGCATAATGCTATGTATTTTCTAATTCTGAAGTGTATAAAAACCCACTTTTTTAATATCTGTTAATTGGCTGATAAATTTTATTGTTTATTGTTTGTTGTTAATTATCTAATTATCAGGCTTTGAATGGTTACTTGCAAATGTGGTTTGAACGCCAGCAGCTTCGCGCTGGCCATCGCTGTATATGGCAAAGACGAGTGCAAAACACATTAAAACCATCACAATTGAAAACGGCAGCGCGCCAATTACCATCGCCATCTTGATGGCTGCGGTACCACCAGAAATAAGCAGGCCTGCCACCACAAGCCCAAGTGCGGCGCCCCAGAACAGGATATGTGGCCGTGCTTTTGGTCCTTCGTCGCCACCCGCGTTTATGGTATTGACGATCAACACCGCCGAGTCTGCTGATGTGACGAGGAACGTCATTAACAGGACAACAATCAGTAGCGACATACCCCATGCTAACCATTCACTGGTCGGCGCTAGCATAAATTCTACCATGGCAAAAATCTTGTCAGCATTGGCAGCCTCAAAGATCACTCCGTTGGCGCCCCCATTTAGTTCCAGGTCGATGGCCGTTCCACCGGCCCAAGCGAACCAAACAAAACACATCACTGATGGCACGAACATAGCACCAAGCACAAACTCACGGATGGTGCGTCCACGGGAAATACGCGCAAGGAACAATCCTACAAAGGGTGCAAATGCGATCCACCATGCCCAGTAAAATACAGGCCACCAGCCTTGCCACTGTGTTAGTAAGAAGGCATCTGATCCTTGAACGCCGTCTGTTGTCCAGACATTAAAGCTCATTTGTGGCAGTGCTATAAGGTAATCCCAAATACCAAATAGCATCGCAGAGCCACCAAACAAAGTTGCGCCAAAAATAATAAAGAATCCAAGTAAGATGATCGACAGGATCATGTTGGTATTTGACAGCCACTTGATGCCTTTGCCCACTCCCGACAGGGCTGACATAGTAGAGGCCCCCATGATAATTATCAAAGCGACAATGATGCCAAAGGTGCTTGCAGCGCCTTCGGCATTGACCAAACCGTCAACGCCTATTCGAGTCAGTCCTGCGACAAACTGTTCCACACCAAACCCGAGTGTCTGTGCCACACCCAAAATAGTCGCTACAACAGCCACAATATCGATAAAGTGCCCTAATGGCCCAGACAGTGACTTGCCAAATAACGGTGTCAGAGATGACCGAATGGTCAATGGCAATGCGCGGCGATAACTAAAGAACGCCATCGACAGTCCCGCAATCGCATAGCATGCCCATGCACCTAATCCCCAATGTAGGAACGACCATTTGTAGGCCATGCGCACATTATCGGCTGCACCGCCTGAGGTTAATCCTTGAATGACCTCAGGGTTATTAGCGAAATGGGTAACGGGTTCAGCTACTGCCCATGTCAGCATGCCAACACCGATACCGGCGCTGAACATCATCGAAAACCATGAAAAATTCGAAAACTCAGGTTTTTCACCTGGGCGACCTAGATTAAGCCGGCCTGCTGTCGGCCAAAGAGCTAAGCTGATACATACAATAACAAAAATAGCGACAACCCAGATGTACCAAGCTGCAAAATTAGCCAAGATGAGGGTATTCCAGTCACCCAGAACCTCGCCTGCTTTGACCGGCCAAAAAATCGCCCACACAACAAGTACACTAATAATGATTTTACTGGCAACCGTTACATCGATGCTGAATCCCCGATAAAAACCCGAGGTTGCGAGCTTAATCGGAAGTTTTGATAAAGCTGGTTTTGGTACCAAAATTATTTTCCCGTTTGCTATTATTATTGGAATAAATGACACATCCAAACGAACTAGCTTTTTGCTAATGTAACACAATTGTGCAATTCATGAAAATTAGTGGGATACATACCAAATTGTTACGTTTTTATTCCACGTTAAAATCGTTACCCAGATTTAATTTTGTTAGTAAGCAAAGGGGCTGTAAGGGCGGGCAGTATGCATCGCGCATGTTTTAAATGCTCAAAGCTTAAAGTGTTTATCGCACACTTAAAAAATGAGCATACCCCTAAGCGTTGGCGTTAAATCCAATGTTCTGATACCCTTTCGCTCCAATTTTTTGCTCTGGGATTACGCCCCAACTCGCAAGGTAATATTATGTCTGAACAAATAAAATACGTCGTCTGCGCGTTATACAAATTTGTGTTCCTTGAAAACTTCGGGGAGCTTCGCCAACCGTTACTCCAGTTTATGGAGTCAAATAATATTAAAGGTACGCTGCTTTTGGCTGGCGAAGGCATTAACGGTACTGTTTCTGGCACTCGCCAAACCATCGATGCTTTGTTAGATTGGCTGAATGCCGATGAGCGACTTAATCCTCTTTCGGTTAAAGAGTCACTAGATGCAACCCAACCTTTTCACCGTACCAAAGTTAAACTCAAAAAAGAAATAGTGACCATGGGGGTTGAAGGCATTGATCCTCGCAAGACCGTAGGCACTTATGTTAAACCAGCTGATTGGAATGCGTTAATTTCAGCACCAGATGTGCTGCTGATTGACACTCGTAACGATTACGAAATTGAAATTGGTACGTTTAAGAATGCGCTTAATCCAAATACAGATTCGTTCAGTGAGTTTCCCCAGTTTGTGAAAAAAAACCTAGACCCAGACAAACACAAAAAAGTAGCAATGTTTTGCACGGGTGGTATCCGCTGTGAAAAATCTACTGCTTATTTAAAAGAGCAGGGCTTTGATGAGGTATATCACCTTGAAGGTGGCATTCTAAAGTATTTAGAAGACGTGCCCAAAAAAAACACCTTGTGGGAAGGTGATTGTTTTGTGTTTGATAACAGAGTGGCGGTGAATCACGATTTAGAGAAGAGCCATTACGACCAGTGTTATGCGTGTCGTTTGCCCATCACTGAAGAAGATAAACAAGACGACGTATTTGAAGCGGGCGTAAGTTGTCCTAAGTGCCACGGTAAGCATAGCGATGAACAACTTTCACGTTTTAGAGAGCGTGAAAAACAAGTCAGTTTAGCCCGTGAGCGTGACGAGGAGCATTTAGGATTAGAAGCACGTAAGGCGATTAAGTTAAGACGTCAGCAAAAGGCTGCTGCGCGCCGCGAACAGCGATCAGCTTTAGGTAAAAGTAACGGTTGATTAATTGATTCATTAATAAATTAACTAATAGTTCCACCACGTTACCAATAGTGCGTAGACACTTGCTCGTTATAAGCGTTAAACTTGACCTATTAAAATACAAGTTGAAGAAGTTATGTCTGAGAATGCGTCCGAAAATGTATTAGCACCCGAAAAGATTGCAGAAGCGCGCAAAGAGTTTGATTTCTTTGATACCAATGGCAGCGGCGAAATAGGCTTAAGAGAGTTTATTGAGTTGTTAACAGTGTTATCGCCTAAGACCAAAGCGAGCCATGTACAAGAGGGCTTTGGTTTAATCGATAAGAACAACGACGGTTCTATTGATTTTGAAGAGTTTTTAGAATGGTGGCAACAGTCTTGGTGGGAGTATTAAGCAACAAATCAGCCCTTTTATGAAAAGCCCAAATAGCAATATTTGGGCTTTTTTCATTGAAGCGCCTGAGTTATGGTCAATGTATATGAAAGATTAATCACAATTACGCTTAATTATAGGGATTTAATGATTGTTTAACTTATTTAAAGTGGAATGCTTAATATGACAGACGCAACGTACACACCTCCCAAAGTCTGGACTTGGGATACCGATAGTGGCGGTAAATTTGCCAATATCAATCGACCTATTGCGGGTGCAACCCACGATAAAGTGTTGCCAAAAGGTATACACCCTTTGCAATTACATTCTTTGGCGACACCCAATGGTGTGAAGGTTACAGTGATGTTGGAAGAGTTACTGGCGGCTGGTTTTACCGGGGCAGAATATGATGCTTTTATCGTTAATATCATGGAAGGTGATCAGTTTGGCAGTGAATTTGTCGACATCAATCCTAATTCAAAAATTCCCGCTTTGATGGACAATAGTACTAACCCGCCTACTCGCGTATTTGAGTCAGGGGCCATTTTGTTGTATTTAGCAGAAAAATTTAACGCCTTTTTACCCAGTGACCCTGCGAAAAAAGCAGAGTGTATGTCATGGTTATTTTGGCAAATGGGCAGTGCACCGATGTTAGGAGGTGGGTTTGGGCATTTTTACGCTTATGCACCACAAAAGTACCAATACCCAATTGACCGCTATGCGATGGAAGTGAAACGTCAACTTGATGTTCTCAATATCCACTTAGCAGGTAAAGAGTATATCTGTGGTGACGAATACACCATTGCTGATATGGCTATATGGGCATGGTATGGCGCGATGGTTCTGGGCAAGTTGTATGAAGCTGCTGAGTTTTTAGATGTTCAGTCATATGAAAACTTACTACGCTGGGCCAAAAAAATTGATACTAGGGACCCTGTGAAGCGCGGTAAAATGGTGAATCGCAGTTGGGGCCAGCCTGAAGGCCAATTACGCCAGCGCAATGATGCCAGTGATTTTGAGAATAAGACGCAAGATAAGCTCGAACCTTCGGAATAAAGTCTTATTTTTGTTTTGAATTCCCGCGTCGAAAATTAGTTTACATGCACCCTCAGGGTGCATGTTTGTTCTATCTTGGGATATTCCCATCCTCCATTATTTATTCAACCCTAATAAATACGGGTTATTGCTCATTGGCTTGAAGTTTGCATTCAAGCCAATGAGTCAAGGTCAACGATGACCTAATAATAAAAGATTCAACGGATAACGGCGTCCATTAACTCATTAGAAAATTCTAATGAGTTAATGGACGTTTTTTTTGGCTCTAAAAACGTTAATAACAATAATCAAAATGAGAGAGAAAAACGATGTCCTATTTAGAACCAAAAGAGTTCGCTACCAAAATGGTAGATGCGGGTGAACAGAAAATTTTCATGTCCACCAAAGATACTTTAATTAGAGCATTTATGGCGGGCGCCATTCTTGCTTTGGCTGCATTTTTTGCAATCACAGTCATTATAAAAACAGGTAGTCCTATACTTGGGGCTGTACTTTTCCCTGTTGGGTTTATCATGCTTTATTTGATGAAGTATGACTTATTAACCGGTGTCTTTACTTTGGTGCCTCTTGCCGTTATCGACAAAAGACCAGGCTGCACAGTGAGTGGTATGCTTAGGAATTGGGGATTAGTTTTTTGTGGAAACTTTGCTGGTGCTCTCACCACCGCATTTTTTGCTTCCTTTATACTGACTTATGGTTATCAGATTGATGGCGGTGTGATTGCACAGAAGGTGTCCTCAATTGGTGAAGCAAGAACACTTGGTTATAAAGAGCAAGGTATTGGGGGCTGGTTTACTATCTTTATCCGCGGCATGTTATGTAACTGGATGGTATCTATGGGTGTGGTTGGTGCCATGATTTCTACCTCTGCAGGCGCTAAAATGGCAGCAATGTGGATGCCTATCATGTTGTTTTTCTTCATGGTGTTTGAGCATTCAATTGTAAATATGTTTCTTTTCCCATTCTCTATGATCATGGGTGGAGAGTTCGCTATCTCTGATTACTTATTATGGAATGAAATTCCAACTGTATTGGGTAACTTGGTTGGTGGATTCTTATTCGTAGGCTTACCCATTTATTATACTCACGTGCGTGAGAGTAAAAAGCGTAGCGCTTGATTTTCCCTGTGGTATTTGCTGCGCCAGGCAGTGTTCAACTGCCTATTACCTGTTGTCAGCAAGTATTATTTTTTTAATTATTTATATTAAGAGATTTATGTAATGAATCGCAATGAAGTAACAGAATTAATCATTTTACAAAAACAACGTAAAAACCTGACTTGGCCACAACTTGCTGAGGCCGTAGGCCAAAGTAAAGAGTGGACTACTGCGGCATTGTTAGGGCAGATGACTTTAACCACAGAACAAGCCGCCACAGTTGGCGAACTGTTAGATTTGCCTGAAGTGGCCGTGGTCCAATTACAAGTGGTGCCTTATAAAGGTTCATTACCTACAACAGTACCAACCGATCCACTGATTTATCGGTTTTATGAGTTAATCAGTGTTTACGGTACAACCTTTAAAGCGCTTATCCACGAAGAGTTTGGTGACGGCATCATGAGCGCTATTGATTTTGATATGGACCTGAGCCGTAAAGAGGATCCTAAGGGTGATAGAGTCAAAATCACTATGACAGGTAAATTTTTACCCTATAAAAGCTACTAGATATTGTTAAACCGCTCATTTCTAACAAGGGCCGCATTAAATGTCTGACGTTTTAGCTATATCAGTTGGACAATATTCTGACAAGGGTCGAAAAGACATTAATCAGGATTTTCATGGCGTGTGGGTGCCCAAAGAGCCGGTTTTATCTACCAAAGGTATTGCGATTGCGATTGCTGATGGCATAAGTAGTAGTGAAGTAAGCCATATTGCCAGTGAAGTCTCAGTAAGAAGTCTGTTGGATGATTATTTTTGTACCTCTGAAACCTGGTCAGTGAAAAAATCTGCTGATCAGGTACTCACCGCCAGTAATTCTTGGCTGCACTCACAAAGTCAAAAAAGTGAACACCGATTTGATAAAAACAAAGGTTATGTGTGCACCTTAAGTGCAATGATTATCAAATCAACTACTGCATACCTATTCCATTTGGGTGACAGCCGAATTTACCGTTTACGTAAAGGAGAGTTAACGCAGCTTACTGACGATCACCGCACTTGGGTTTCTAGGGAACAAAGCTACCTCAGCCGAGCAATGGGCATCTATCCTCATTTAGAATATGACTATCAATCTTTGGTTATTGAAAAAGGAGATACCTTTATATTCGCCACTGATGGTGTGTATGAACATCTCAACAGTGATTTCATGATTGCCGTTGCTAGTAATCCGGTCATCGACATAAATGATGTGGCCAAACTTTTAGTAGATACCGCTTATAAATTAGGCAGTGATGATAATCTTACTGCACAAATTGTGCGAATTGACTCATTGCCTAGCCAAGATATAACTGAAAGAGTGCAACAACTCACCGAGTTGCCTTTTCCACCTATTTTAGAAGTACGAGACAAATTTGACGGTTTTAAAATTGTCCGAAATTTACATGCTACTAGCCGCAGCCATGTTTATTTGGCCGAAGATAACGAGACACAATCTACTTTACCTATAGTCATTAAAACCCCCTCTGTTGACCTGCAAGGTGACCCCGCTTACTTAGAACGGTTTTTGATGGAGGAGTGGATTGCAAAAAGGATCAGCAGCGCCCATGTGCTTAAACCATGTGAGCTAACACGCAAACGACACTACTTGTATACCGCCTTTGAATTTATCGATGGGCAAACACTGACGCAATGGATGATCGATAATCCTAAACCGAGTTTACAAAGTGTACGAGAAATAGTTGGGCAAATTGCCAAAGGGTTACAAGCGTTTCACCGATTAGAAATGTTGCACCAAGACATACGGCCCGAAAATATAATGATAGACACATCAGGTGTGGTCAAAATCATCGACTTTGGCTCAACCAAAGTGGCGGGTTTAATGGAGATGACTCACTCAATCGAACATCAAAATATATTAGGCACTGCTCAATACACCGCCCCTGAGTATTTTTTAGGCGAAGTGGGTGCACCGCGTTCAGACTTATTTTCTTTAGGGGTGATTACCTATCAAATGCTGACAGGTAAATTACCTTATGGGGCAGAAGTATCTAGATCCAGGACTAAATCGGCACAAAACAAACTCCGTTATCACACCGCATTACATGATGAACGCGAAATTCCTGTTTGGGTGGATGACACACTCAAACATGCGTTGCATCCTAATCCTTATAAACGTTACCAAGAATTGTCAGAGTTTATTTATGATTTAAGCCAACCAAGCAAAGCGTTTCTCAGCAAAGCTAAAGCGCCATTATTGGAGCGTGACCCAGTTGTGTTTTGGCAAAGTATCAGTGTGATATTAGTCATCACTATTATCTGGCTACTGGCTAACTAACCGCCAGTCAGCTTGGGTTTCACCCTTTATAACAATCAATATAACAATCAATATAACAATCAATATTTTGTATTTTGATTGTTATTCGCACTTTTTGAATAAACCGAACCAAAGAAAATTTGAGCTATCAGGCCACGAAAACCATATGAATGCGTATTGCTTACCCTCCAAAACATCACGTAAAACACTTTTAACTTAAAATGAGGTATTTTAATCCCATATTTATATCAATATCTTTGTGATTTTTTCTGGCGATATGTCAAGTAAATAATTATCGCTTCAACTTATATAGAACGTTAATCATAAATGATTTTCATGGCATCAGATGCAAGGTTGTTACCTATTCGACTGTACAAAATAGCTATTTTATTTGTGCTGGACCTGGGGCCATTTATTTTAGGATTATCAGACTTTGATTGATGCCTATGTTGCCGCTTTAGCGACACATTTGGTTCTACGCTTTCGCAAAGTGGTATTTTGGATCTACGTGTAGTATGAGTGGGCGTAAATGTTTGCTTGTTTATTTTGTTGCCAGCATAAGGGATATCACAGCGAGGGATACTGGGTGATGGTCAATATCAAGGGTATCAAGAGAAGGGCAGTACAAGGAATAAAAAATCAGGCTGCTTAGGCAGCCCGATGATGATTCAATCCTTGCTGAGGGCAAAGATTGAATCGGCTTATGACCTTGGCCAGTCTTTTTAATCGTATTTATCTGCAACTGCAACTGGCGTCACGGTGTTCATCTGCAAGGTCACGGCGGTTTGGGCAAATAAACGGCCGGTGACTTTAGCGTCGGTCTGAACTGCAATCAAGGTTTTACTTAATATAACGCCCTGAAAATCGGCACCAGTACCGATGGTTACGCCACCGGCAACCTGCCAGAAAACGTTCTGGGCTTTACCGAGGCCACCTACAAAAACAACCCTGCTTGATGAGGCTCCAAGTAAGTCCCCGGCAATCTGAAAAATCCACACTGCGTTCTCGTTGTCATTTGCATCTAAATACAAATCATTTGAAATACCCACACTACCGCTCCATTTGTAGAGCCCGGGTACAAGACTCAGACTGCCAATTTCGCCGGCACCCACCTCAGTTTCATCAGGGTTACTGCGCCCTGCTGCATCTGTGTATGCTATTTCCATAGCACCGATAGCCCCGGTTAACTTAGTTGCATCAGTGGTTTTGCAAGATGGACCTTCAGCATCAACGGAGTAGACCTTGACTTCGGCAGCTATTTCATTACATTCAAGGTGTATGGCCGCGCCGGTGATGGGGCTTGATCCCACAGAGCCAGTCACGGCTGATGGATAAACATCAGTAATGCCGGTTTTGCTCAGTATGGTAAAGTCACCCGCAAGGCCGAGGTCTACTACCGTTCTTGAGCTACCAGCTATAACATTGCCAGCAAATAAGGCGCCGATTACTAAGGGCAATAAGGTTTTTTTCGAATTTTTTAGTATATTCATAAATTTCTTCTCTGTAATAAAATGACCATTGATAACAGCATTGTTGCTCTCTTACACAATGTATAACTCCACCCTACTGAGTAAGTTTTTAAGTGGAACGCCGCCATCCGAAGCTAACTTATAAATGTGTAATTATTAGACTTTCAGCATACAGGATATCAGTCATTTTTAAAGCGTTTTTGTCAAACCTCCGGCTAACGGTAAAATAAACATACTGAAAAAGGGTGTATTTATTATCGACTTACGAGAGGAGTCCGTTTCACTGCACTTTTGTGGATGGGCCTCATCCACAAAATTGAGCTTCAGCCTAAAGGGCAAAAAATAATCGTTTTTTTGCCCTAGGTGTAAGGCTGATGACGGGTATATCGGCAGGTTTTCCCAGGTAAAAAAAGCATGATGCTTATGCAGTCATGATCGATTTTATACAGTGTAATGGTCAAGTAAACCTGTAGAGACTTTAAGCCGCTTTTTTGCATTTCAATATATTTCTAATGGGGTGTCAAATATTAATTAGGCTATTAATTAGGCCACCCATAATAATTTGACTGATTTTTGTTCTGCACTAAGCTTTAATAACACCCATTGAAATAGCAAAAATTGAAAGAAGTCACTTATGCCTAAGTCTCGTTCATCTCAGGTCAGTCTCATTGATACCTCCTATTACCATTGCGTATCACGCTGCGTTAGACGTGCCTTTTTATGCGGTATTGACGAATACTCTGGTACGAGTTACGAGCACAGACGGGCCTGGGTAGAAGATAAGGTATTGTGGTTATCATCAGTATTTGCCATTGGTATCTGTGCTTATGCGTTAACGAGCAATCACGAGCAATCATGTGCATTTGGTGTTGTGTGTGGATAAAGACAAAGCCATGTCTTGGTCAGATAAACAAGTGGTTGGACGCTGGCATCGGTTACATAGAGGCACATTACTGAGCCAGAAATTCATGCGTAATGAGTTGTTAAGCGGTAATGAAAGTATGAAAGTATGAATGGATAAGCCTTAAAGAGACTATCGCTATATACCGACAGCGTTTGTATGACATCAGTTGGTTGATGGCCAGTTTAAGCGAGCCTATTTCCAGGCAGGCCAATAAAGAAGACGGCTGCACAGGCAGATTTTACTCGCTGCCATCCCTGGCGCTCACCCTTCGGGCTAGCTGAAGCTGTTCAAATTTTTTCTAGAAAAATTTGTGGGAAGGCCGCTTTAAATCTCAAGCGTTGCTAGATGATGGAGCCGTATTATCTTGTATGGCGTATGTCGACTTAAACCCGATTAGAGCTAAAATGGCGAAAACCCCTGAAACCTCAAATCACACCAGCATTCAAAAACGAACAGAGGCCATACAACAAAACAAACGCCAACCTTATAAGTTACTGCCCTTTGTCGGCAACCCCAGACAAGATATGCCCCAAGGCATTACTTTTTCGCTACAAGATTACTGTGAATTGGTTGACACAACAGGCCGCATTATCCGAGCAGATAAAGCAGGTGTTATCAACTCAGCACACAGTCCCATTCTGAGTCCATTAGGTTTATCAGAAGAGCAATGGCTAACCCTGACGACCGAATTCGAGCAACATTTTGTTATGCAGCGGGCGCAGAGCATATGCTACAACAATTCAAACACCACACAGACCATCAACGTATACGAGAGATGGCGAAGGCCAGAGCCTTACTTCAATCCGCCTGAGCCTCAAACAGGTTTTCTTCATAGTCTCAAATACAACACGGCTCAATCATGCTGCCTGCAATTTGAGCTGGGCGACATATTTAACGGCATTCAACTAGTTCCATCCCAAATAAGCGCTAACTTTTCACTTTAAAGTGTGAAAAAGAGCAGGTATTCATCACATTGTGCTTGTTGATTATACTGTGATTGGGTACTTCATTACTTTGGGTGTTTTTGTTATGTTTCAAAATTGTATTTCACGACCGTCTGCTGTTTTGGGCAAAGCCGCCAGTCATAGCCAATTCAAAGTATGAAATTTTATTGTCAATCTACAAAAATTATACGGATTTAAGTTGATTGCGTTTTCTTGAAAATACTTGTTAGTGAGCTATGTTTATTATTCAGCGAACTCACGGACGAACAACATGCTATACCCACCCGTCATGCTAGTTAAAACTTGGCTTCAACTGCTTCAATCTGATATGGATAAAGAAGCTAAAAACGAAGTCGAAAACAAGATTGTAAATGTTTTTGGAAGTATAGAAATTGCTATTATGTATTTGCAAGAGAAGGTTGATGCCTGAGGTTGTAATGTCCGTAATTGGCACATCAATGTCATTAACTATAGCTGCCTTATTCAATCCTTTAAACCACAAAGCCGTCATTCAATTAACAAATATATGTTTCCGTAATACAACAGGTAAATTGAGGAAATTACTGAGAGGTCTCAGTAATTTCCGTGTTGCACGGTATCGAATGTACACAAAAAGTATTTTGACTTATTGTTTGTGTGGCTGGCTACTATAATTAAATATGTGCAGGCGTTAGGGTGTTACTGAGACTTCTGCATAATAACTGTTGAACTAAAGCGTTAGGCGTTATGAGAGGAGATTCAATGCTTCAGTTAAAGAAAGCGACTTCAATCGTTGGAACAATTTGCCTTATTTGCCTTATTTGCCTTATTTGCCAAGGCCAAGCGTTTCTGACGATCAATCCTGCGGCAGCGAACTCAGGAACTCATGAGAGGGCGATCGCAGAGGCCTACCGCGACTGGGTCGAAGCGACAAACGCAAAGGACATTAAAAAATGGCCTTCTTTTCTTGCGCCGACGCAATTATTCTATCGCCCAACAATTCAGCATTGAACAACGAAGTAAAAATTAGAGAATTTTACTTCGTTGTTCACTGACCAACAGTTTCGCCTTGATTGTCGTAAAAATCGCGAAGAAATTTCCCATTCAGAAGATCTGGCATGGTCTATGGGCTATTGTTCGGCCACTTTTACAGGCTAGAACGGAGAAGAGGTGCAAGACAAAAGCCAATGGCCAAAGGTCTGGAAGCGGTTGCCATCAGGTGAGTGGAAATGCATTGTCAATAGTTGGAGTTCTGCGCTTGTCAGGTAATTCAGTGAATCACGCCACGGCACCTAACAAAGTGTTGCAACTGACACTTTGGCGTTAATGTCCGCTTTAGAGCTATCGCCCAATCTACTCAGGCGCACATTTTGTGTAGTGTTTTATGGGCAAAAATAGGAGCTTGCGACCCGTGCACAAAAAACGGCGTAGCAAAATGTGTAGCTTGAAGTAACTCGTTATGTGATTAATGCACAAAATGCGAACACTTATCGTACAAGTTTACAATTTTTTGAGCACAGTGCTCTGCATCGATTTCACTTAAAGCGACACTTTTAGTCAGTGAATTTATTATTTCTAAATACTCATCACCAAACTTTTCTGGTATATCTGAGCCAACTGATATATGCCGCAAATGACTGTTAACCGCATTTTTTACTCTGCTCTGCATAGAACCCGGGCCAACTAAATTTAAAACAGCCATATGTAACTTTTGAATTCCAAATATTTGTGACATGGTAATACCTCCTACAAAATACTCTAAAATAATTATAGTGGTATTAATTGAAGTCGCATCTAGATATAGGGGAAATGTCAAGTGTTCACAAATATCCGATATTCACATAACTTTACGAGCATATTAAAGCTTGAAACTTGGAATTAATATTTGAGACTCGTATAACTACATTAAACTCGGTTTTCGGCGGGTTTGTGCCAATACCCGTCATTCGGAGTCACTTCAGTTAAGCTGAACCTCGCGATAAATTGCCAGAATAATTCGCAGTCAAAAATGGCAACTAACGACCTAAAGCGGTCTTTAGGGAATTCGAACGATCAGATTATATTGAGAACAAAATCATCATA
>JAWUXU010000146.1:0-27387 GCA_034111145.1 Paraglaciecola sp. | reverse complement strand
GGATAACCCTGACAACCGAATTCGAGCAAAACTTTTGTTATGCAGCGGGCGCAGAGCAGATGATGCAAGCATTCAAAACGCATACCCACAGAAAACGAATAGGTGGGATGAAGCAGGCCAAACGACTGCTATCGTAGGAATACCCAACAAACATTCAAACATCCCATTATTTTGTGCTTTTTTTAATTAAAGAGGACGAAACATATCTAGAAATCAGCGTTTCACTCTTGGTTTTCTTAATACAGCCCCAGTTTTCCTGCTGCCTTTACCCGTCTGATATTTTAAGCCCAAAATCAAGTGAGAAATATATACTTTTTATTTGATTTTATTATGGGTGGCCTATTAAGTTCATATCCGACAATCGATCGATCCAGATTTGCAGGTGATCAGGCTCAATTAAATTGGGTACAACCACATAACCGTGGTCTTGATAGTGTTGTAACATCACCTTCGAAATAGCACTCATAGTATGAATCCAAATTAATTTTGATAGACTTTATGTCAAGATAAAACGGTTTGTTGAGCTGCGAGTCATGTCGTAAATTGTATCAAAACCTACGGGGGCACCCATCGATTCAGCCTCATCAATGCCAGTGGATCAGCAATTCACCCTGCTGGGCAGCACTGCGCGCCAGACGTTCTGCTATTTCTCCAAATTTCTGCTCAACGTTATCACGCTTGATCTTGAGGGTGGGTGTGAGTACTTCGTTTTCGATAGTCCACGGCTCCCTTGTCAATATAACCGCCCCAATACGTGCGTGTTTTTCGAGCTTATCGTTAACACTGTGAACAGTTTCCACAATCGATGCATGTACTTCGTCTTCGCCCTTTTGCTGGGCTTCAGCAGTGAGTACTGCCACCATTACTGTTTTGGCGTAACCGCGACCCAACAAACACTGTTGCTCGGCGTGCGGCTCCTTGGCAAATTCTCCCTCAATGGGGGGAGGCGCTACAAACTTGCCCTGAATAGTCTTGAAGTAGTCTTTAACCCGGCCAGTGATATACAGAAAACCATCCTCGTCCACACGCGCTTTGTCACCGGTGTGGATCCAGCCATTTTGGATCAGCTCTGCGGTTTTATCTGGCTGCTTATAATACCCAGGAGTAAATCCGTATCCCTTCAGCGCTAGCTCACCTTCCTCGGTGATTTTATACTGCACATCGCTTACCGGCTTGCCGATTGAACCGATACGTCGTTGATCATGAGTAGACATAATAACCCCCATGGCCTCGGTCTGACCAAAGGCTTCCATAAGGGTCAAGCCCATCCGTTGCCACCACTCAATCAAACCCGGGGGGGTAGGAGCGGCCCCCGTCAGGCAATATACCACTTCGTCCAACCCCAA
Source organism: Paraglaciecola sp. (assembly GCA_034111145.1). Classification (GTDB taxonomy): domain Bacteria; phylum Pseudomonadota; class Gammaproteobacteria; order Enterobacterales; family Alteromonadaceae; genus Paraglaciecola. The sequence continues at coordinate 26,041 of JAWUXU010000146.1, read as the reverse complement.
CCCCTTGACGATAAGATCACCGATTGCGCGTTTATCATTCTGCAGCGCTGCCTCTAGCGCCGCAGAGCCTCCGAACTTGGCAATCACCGCCTGCTGGAACTGTTCCCAGACTCGCGGGGGGCCGAAGAAAAAGTGAGGACGTGAGCGCGGCAAGTCGCGGGCTATTGTCGCCAGTGATTCGACAAAGCTGACCTCACCTCCTAACACTATGGATGAGAACTCGACGAGTTGCCGCTCTGCGATATGTGAAAGGGGTAGATAAGAAAAATAGCGGGGATAATCGGGCATTTTAATTAACGCTGCGCTGCGGCGAAGCGGGATCACGTTACTGTCATGAGTTTGGATAACGCCCTTAGGCATCCCGGTGGTTCCGGAAGTAAACACCAGCGAAATCATGTCATCGTGTTTAGGTTGATAGGCTGAAACCCTGCCTTGCCATTGCTGCACGATATCATCCCATTTGATATGGGGTTCGGCTAACTCTACGCCGGGTAAAGTAATCAGCACAACCCCTTTGGGGAGAACGGGTCTCACCTGATCCCAGTTAGATGTTTCTCCAACAAACACCACCTTGGTCTCGGTCAGATTGAAGATATATTCAACCACCTTAGTACGCAAAGTGGTAAACATACTGACCTGCACATTACCGGCGGCCATGATAGCCATGTCGGCCATAACCCAGTGAGCGCGATTACTCGACAACACAACCATTTTTTGGCCATATGCAAACTGCGACTCCAACATGGCTGCCACTGCATTGATTTGAGCGCTCGCCTCGGCCCAAGTATAATCATCGGCCCCCTCTTCTCGTAGATCGCGCAGCCATACTGCATCTGGGCGCTCTGTGGCCCAGTGTGTGACTAGTTCAGTTAAGGTATTGGGGGTCATAAGATGAGTCCTTTCTAAATGTTAAGGCCAAGAAAATAAGCAGCATTCGGTTGAGCATATATAAATAAACGTCATTTGGGGAATATGAAAATATAGATAAGCTCGTGATTTCTCTATTTATATCCCATTAACATATTAACTACAACTGATACTCTGATACGACCATTGTACAGTCCTAGACCGAACGGCTTAAAGTTCGCGGGGGGGGGGAACTGGGCGTGTAATTACGCTGAATAACAATAGACCATTCAAACTCGCTAGTTGGGCAGGTAAGTTGCTTTAAAAAGATGTTACCCCGAGTAGTGCCTTCCACAGTAATCATACAGGCTAGGTGCCTTTTTCTGCGACGGACTTGAGCAAAATCTAGATAAAGTAAAGTGTTACATGTTAAGCGCAATATGCGAGGGTCACAGATCCTGATCTACAGAAAAACCAAGGCTCCTTTACGCACAAAGTGAAAACTGCAAGCAAAATATTCTATGTCTATAGATTGCTCAAAGCCGAAATTAGTGTAAAGAAACCAGACAGTCCGCTATCGCAGTCAACCAGTATTAGCCGCAAAAGTTTGCGACCGTCTCTTGATCGCTCATTGCCGTCAGTCAAGTTTGATTAATCGTATGATGATTTTTCGCTCAATATAGTCTGATAGTTCGAATTCTCTTATGACCGCTATTAGTCGTTAGCTGTCCTTTTGGCTGGGAGCAAGAGTGACAATTTAGTGGCAAAAATCAGTTCAATTGAAGTAAGCCCCACTGACGGTTTTTGGCACAAAGCGCCAATTACGCAGAAAGCCATAACCGTCCCCTACCTCAGTTATTAAGTCTAATTCAACACTATAGACTTTAGCTTGAAATCGAGCGTGCCAATATTCATGGTTAACGGCTCAATGTTGACAACGGATTGTGACGCTAATTCTGTTGATAATGGTGTAACACTCAGACCAGCCTTGGTGAGTTAACCTTAGCTAAAATGTCTGCTTCAGAAGATTCAGCATGTCATCTACCGACAGCTTAGTGACAGCTTCATTACCCGATAATAGCTTGTCTGCTAAGTCGCGTTTGTGTTGGTGAAGTGCGACAATTTTTTCTTCTATAGTGTTTTGAGCAATCAGCCTATAAATAGTAACTGGGCGTGTTTGACCTATACGGTGGGCGCGGTCAGAGGCTTGTTCTTCCACGGCCGGGTTCCACCAAGGGTCCATGTGTATGACATAGTCTGCTGCAGTTAAATTTAAACCTGAACCACCCGCTTTTAAACTGATTAAAAATATATCTCCTTCGCCACTTTGAAAGGCGTTAACGCGTTTTTGTCGTTGTTTTTGCGGCGTTGAGCCATCTAAATATTGATAACTAAACCCTTTGGCTTCGATATGTTCTTTTATAAGCTGTAAATGCCCAACAAACTGGCTAAATATAAGTGCTTTGTGGTTGTTGAGTCGAAGCTCTTCCAGTAATTCATCTAGGGCGGCTAGTTTGGCACTAGGTATGTCGGTTTCGGCCATGACTAATTTAGGGTGACAGCAGGCTTGGCGTAATTTCACTAACTCAGCGAGCATTTTAATTCGCTGTTCGCCTGCATTGGCTTGTTGCTCGTTTTGGCTGATGTTGTCTATTGCGTTGAGTCTCAGTGCTTCGTAAAAGTCACGCTCTTTTGCACTCATTTCTACTCGAATATTAATCTCAGTACGGGATGGTAACTCAGTTAATACTTGGTTTTTCATGCGCCGTAAGATAAACGGTTGGATCAACGCTTTAAGTGCTTGGCTGGCTTTGCGCGCGGCGAGCGGGTCTTCGTTTGCGTTTTCAATGGGCACTGAAAAACGTTCACCAAAGCGTTTGATGTTGCCCAGCAAGCCAGGATTAATAAAGCGGAATAAGCTCCACAGTTCGGTTAAGTTATTTTCAATGGGTGTGCCCGTGGTGATCATTTTAAAGTCGCTTTTTAATGCATAGGCGGCTTTAGTGCGTTTAGTCAATGGGTTCTTTAATGCTTGGGCTTCGTCGGCGACTATGCTATGCCAGCGCACATCTTTGAGTATTTCACTTTCTCTTTGTAGCAATCCGTAACTGATGATCACACAGTCAAACGGGCTTAATTCGTTTAACAATTTTTGACGCTGAATGGTGTTGACTGAGTCGGAAAATATTTTGATATTCAGCGTGGGCGTAAACTTTAGCGCTTCTTGTTGCCAGTTAAAGCACACCGATGTGGGTGCTATGACTAAACTAGGACCTTGGCCTGCACGCGACAGTAAAACAGCAAGGGCTTGTAAGGTTTTACCCAAGCCCATGTCGTCGGCTAAACATGCACCTGCCCCCCAATGTGCAAGACGCGATGCCCAGTCAAACCCTACTAGCTGATAGTCACGTAATTGCGCTTGAAACGTGGAGGGGATTTGCGGCTTAATCGTATTCGCTTGATGCATTTTTTTAGTTTGCTGATCCCACGCATGAATAGTTTTCATACGCATACCGGTTGTGGCTTCTTCCATTTGCAAACTGGCTAAAGGGTGAAATTTACCGTCGTCGGTGACGTGATTGATTAATTCGAGTTTGTGGCGTAAACCGTCAGACAAGGCGAGTATTTGATCCTGACCAAGCTTTATAAAGCGACCATTACTGGTTTTAACCAGTTCGAGCAGTTTCCTTAGATCAATCACTTGCTCATTGTCTATTTGCAAGTCGCCAGTAATATCAAACCACTCATTTTTTTGACCAAGTGAGAGTTGTAAGTGTGTGCTGTCTAATTTTTTAGTTAAGCTTATTTTTTTGCCTTTCGGCCAACGTAGCACTAAGTCAAATGGTGCTTGGGCAATAGCTATTTCCAACTGTTCTAGGGCGGCTAGCGCAGTTTGTAAATCGTCTAATTGTAAAGTGTTATCTGACATATTTAAAAAAGCGGGACAAGCTTGGTCGAGTTGGTCCAATAATGATTCTTCGCGCATTAGGTCACGTTGGGTTGCAATGCGCTTGCCGTTTAAATCGGTGGTCAAACTGGCATTACCAAACGCAGGTTTAAATGCAGGCCCTTTTTCGCCAAATGGCATCACCACGCAGGTAAATGTTAAACCGTTTTTAATAGGATGAATATTAACCACTAAATTGGGGTCGCATTCATGGGTTTCTAAGCCCGTATCAAGCTCTGTGATATCAGATTGAATGTTTAAAAATGGCGCAATGGCCGCTATGCCTGCTAATGCTTTTTCCTTGGCACTGATTGGAATTAACAAACCTGCCTCACCAATGATGTCGGCCACTTTTAGATGCTCAGGCGAAAACACCGTGAGCTGATATTGTGCATCGGTAATAGATTTTAAATCGTAAGCGGGCTGCCCCTCGTCACTGCTAATATCATCGGGTAAGTCCGCGATACTTAAACAAAGTTGGTCTCCTTGCTGGCTAACCAATAATTCAGGTTCGCCCTTGATGATCTCAATGACTTGACTCAAGTCGTCGGATTTATATAAGTTGTTTATGCCCACTGCCGCTTCCAGTGCCGGCAATCCTTGTAGTGTATATTCAAGTTTTGAGTAATACCCCCAACTTTGATAAGCATCAATCGCGCGGCAAATTTTCTTATCACTTTCGGTTAAGTAACTGAATAGAGCGGTTTCCTCTTTCAAGCGTTTAAGGGATACAATCCGCCCTTTACTCCAACCCGATTTATTAAACTTTTGTTCCCGCGCTGTTAAAGTGTGGCCATAACTCTTTTCAAATTCCCAAATTAAACGCACTGGCTTGACGGTTTTTTCTGCAGCCGGTGGCACATTTATTTCAGTATTAGGATTCAGTGCAATTAATTTATCTAGGGCTAAGTCCCACTCTGATTTAATTTCTATCAGTTTGGTAACATCAATTAATTTGGAACCGGATTTTGGGTCTGACTGTTGTTTTAAATCAAGATTTTCATCCATAAAACTGGCTGCCATTTGACGACATATGTGCGCAAATAAGGGGTAAGCAAGTTGTTCAAAATTTGCTTGGTATTTTAACGCTAATTCCTCAAGTGCTGTGGCTTTGCTTCGGTTACACCAAACCTGCGCCAATAAATAATTGAAATAGCTAAGCTGATGAGAGAAAAAGTCAATCTCATCATCAACACTATTAAATTCAATATTTATATTATATTTTTCGCCCGTCGATAAGCTCTGAATCGGTTTAAGCACACCTCGCCCAATATAGAAAAAATCATTGTTGGATTTACGATCACTTTCTTCAAATTCGATTTGTTGCACCGCAATTGAAAAATAACTTATATCATGTTGGTTGCCGTGCACCATTAGTGCCAATTTATAGAAGTACCCTAACACGTCATTTAAATATTGTTTTTTGCGTTTAGTCAGTTTGTTTTTAGCGAGCATTGCTTGCTCAAAATAGTCGATAGCTTGTTGGTTTTCGCCGCTTAAAAAGCAATATGTACCTTGTAACTGCAAACCGTAACTGCTGATGTCTTGAGGAACTTGTATGCCCTCAAAATCACTAAAACGCATTTGATATAAATACTGTTCTGCCAGTAAATGATGGCAGTCGATATTGTATAAGGGGCTGCTTCTGTCTGAATTTGCAGCGCAAACTTGCTCTAATAATTGCACCGGGTAAGCACAACTCTGCCCTTGTATTTGAAACGTTCTGATCAGGGTGGCAAACGCTTGATATTGCAGCACCTTGGGTAATTCTAAAAACGTGCTTAAATCAAAGGGTAAAAATAGAATTTCAACTAAAATTCGATTTTGACCATGGTGAATAATTTGTGGGTTTTTATTGAACTCTAAGGCAGCTGTAAGCTGTTCTATTTGATTCAAATAATAGAGGTCTCGGATAACTCTGCTTCGATCGACCTCTTTATTCTGCCAACTATAGCTGTCTACCACAGGCACAACCTGTTCTGCCGCCATAATGATCTCAAGTAACATTGAATGGGGTTTGCCATGTGTCGCAAGCGCAAATAATGTATTAAATTGATCTAGCTCGGCGGTTAAACGGTTGGCAAGCAATCTATTAAGTTGTAATCCCTCTTTGTTAGGGGTTAATAACGATAGTTGAGTTAATTGCTCTTTTTGTTGCACCGTTAAACGGTATTCTTTTTTTGTTCGTGGCAAAAAACCTCTACTGCCTAATATATCTATTACATGGGCTAACTTGGCAATGCCAATAGGTTTGTAGATCACAGCCAAAATCATCAACGTGGTTTGTTCCACTTCATTTAGCCCTGATAAGGCTTGATATAAAGGCTCTATTTGTTGGTGAATTGATGGCTGAATTAAAGCAGCAAGATTCATAGTAGTATAATTCTTAATAAATATTCGTTTTTCAATGACGTGAAATTAACAACAATACCACACGTAAACCATTATTCTCAAAATCACAAAACGCTATGCCATGTGGGTATGATATTTTAAGGTGAGCAGAGGATTTTTCGTGTTACTCACGCTTTGAGCGTTTAACTCGGTTATCTGTTTCGTTAATTAGTATCCTTCACACCCAGTACTTTTCCATTCTTGGCTATTTCAAAGTATATAACTTCTTCGTTAATGGCATTAGTAGCGCTGATAATAGACGTTTTATCTAATACTTTTAGTACCCTAAAATTCTCAACGGTTAATGATTTCCAACTAACATCAAGTTTACCCACTTCAAAACCTAAGTCCTTAAAGGTTAGCTGTTTAACAGTTTTGTTGGCAACAGTAACTGCTGTTTCACTGCTAATCACGGCATGCCCCTGATGCGCAAACACCATATCTTGCTTAATAAATACGGCTAATGCAATTAATAATATTCTATGAATAATGATTCTCATTTTTATAATTCTCTATGCTTTTTTATTATTTAAGACCAATGACTTTAAATTGCCCTGCGACAATTAATTGAATAGTAACAGGCTGCTCAGAGTTGTTCTTCCAATACCATCCATGAGCACCATTAAATGGCGACGTAAAACTGCCTTTCATCCCGCTTAGCGTCGCGATTGCGTAACTTTCAAAATAGCCAGTGGTGTCCGCTTCCGGTTCACCGTGTAAGTCAAAATAGAGCGGCTCACCATCGGTTAGCCATTCATAAGTCATTTTTTCATACAGAGCCATTTGAAATTTGTACTCAATGCCTTTTCCCGCCGGTACGCTGACTTCAATCACCCGTTGTGCTTGCTGTGGCGTAACAACGGTTTCAGCTTTTGAAGTGGCTTCATCGTTGTGATGCGCTAATGTTGTTACTCCTAACTTATGACCAATATGTGTTGGATCAATGTTGTATTCTGCTGGCAGAATAAAACATACGAACACAATCAAGGCGATTACTGTAGCTGCAATTGTCGATTTTAATAGCGTGTTTGTGCTGACCTCATGTGGTGTCATAGTGTTTCTCTGGTTCATTGTTAAGATAAATAGTAACCGCTTAATTGCAGCCCAACTAACATCAGCCCCGCGGACATTAACAACGTATTGGTTGTAGTGGCAAAGCGTTGAAATGAAGCTGATTTTCGCCAAAAATTAATCACAATAACTATAAAGACGAGGGCCATAAATTGGCCAAGTTCAACCCCAATATTAAAGGCAATCATGTTAGCAACTAGGCCATCTGATGCTAAATCAAATTCTTGAAGTTTTGTTGCCAATCCAAAACCATGAAACAAGCCAAATATTAATACAGCTAACTTAGTACTTGGTTGTTTGCCCAGTAAACGTTTAAACCCACCTAAATTATCAAAGCCTTTATACACCACAGAAAAGCCAATAATTGCGTCTATTAGGTAAGGGTTAACCTGTATATCTCCAAGCACTCCCCAGAGCAATGTGATGCTATGACCAAGGGTAAACATGCTCACGTACAGCAATACTTCTCGGCTTCGATAAAGAAAAAATACGACGCCTACTAGAAACAGTATGTGGTCGTACCCCGTAAACATGTGTTTGCCACCAATATAGATAAAAGGAATAAATTGAGCACCTGTATTTTGCTCCAAAAACACACGGGTATTGTCGTCAACGCCATGGGCAAGCACATCTATTGATGTGCCAAGCAATAAAAAACCCAGCATGAGTGCAACTAATCGACACATATTACTCGGCATCAGCATACTCCCTGTTAATAGGCTCATGTTTATCTTTATGCAATATGCGGTACAGCGCTGGGATCACAAATAAGGTCAGTATGGTAGAAGAAATGATCCCGCCTATGACAACTGATGCAAGCGGTCGTTGTACTTCTGAACCAATACCGGTATTTAACGCCATCGGCACAAAACCCAATGAGGCCACTAATGCTGTGGTAATCACGGGTCGTAAACGAATAATCGCACCATTAAATATGGCATCTTCTAGGGGCATGTTTTGTTTACGCAAGTCACGAATAAACGACACCATAACTAAGCCGTTCAATATTGCGATCCCTGATAGAGCAATAAAACCCACAGCCGCAGAAATAGAAAACGGAATGTCACGCAGCATTAACGCGGCTATGCCGCCGGTTAATGCAAGTGGCACACCGGTAAATATGATCATGGCATCTTTAAAAGAGCCAAGTGCCAGTATTAATAAACCAAGTATCATCAACAACGTCACCGGTACTACAATAGATAAGCGTTCAGAGGCCGATTGTAATTTTTGATAAGTACCGCCGTATTCGAGCCAGTAACCAGCGGGGATATCGACATTTGTGTTAATCTGCGTTTTGATGTCTGCAACAAAACTGCCCAAATCTCTGCCTCTAACATTGGCGGTCACCACAACACGTCGCTTACCGTTTTCTCTGTTCACTTGGTTGGTACCTAATACCATTTCTAGACCGGCCAATTCTTGTAATGGTACATAATGTCCGTCGGGCAAATGGATCGGCAAGCGATACAGCGCGTCAATATCGCTGCGTATGCTCTCTTGCAAACGCACAATAATATCGGCTCTGGCATCCCCGTCATAGAATTTACCGGCAAAGCGACCTCCCAATGAAGTAGACAATTGTTGCTGAATATCAGCTTTGCTGATCCCATATTGCGCAAGCTTCTCGAGTTTTGGCAGTATGGTTAACATAGGCAAGCCAGTGGTTTGTTCCACCTGTATGTCTGCAATACCGTCCACACTGCCAATGGCACGTTGAATTTCACTACCAACCGCATTTAACACCTCAAAATCATCACCAAATACCTTTATTGCCAATTCTGCACGTACTCCCGCTAACAGCTCATTAAAACGCATCTGTATGGGTTGTAAAAATTCGTATCGATTGCCGGGTATAGACGCAACTAAGGCGGCTAATTCTTCAATTATTTGGTCTTTGGTTTTTTTAGGATCAGGCCACTTCTCACGTGCTTTAAAAATAATAAAGTTATCTGCTACGCTTGGAGGTACGGCATCAGTTGCAATATCAGCGGTGCCAATTTTTGCAAACACGCGCTCTACTTCCGGCATTTCCATGATGCGGGCTTCTAGACTTTCTTGCAGTGCAACTGCTTGGCTCAATGATGTACCTGGTATCCGCAGGGCATGCATAGCAATATCCCCTTCATCTAAATTCGGCACAAATTCGCTGCCAAGCCTTGTTGCCTGATAACCCATTATGCCCACTAACAATAACGCAAACGTCACAACGGCCCATCTTGCTTTAAGTACCCAAGTCAGTGATGGTTTATAAAGAAAGGTAGCGCCACTCATAATGAAGTTGCGCTTTTCTTTGACTGGTTTTTTAAACAACAAGGCCGTGGCCGCAGGCACAAAAGTAATAGATAACAGCATCGAACAAAGTAACGCAATAACCACTGTTGTTGCCATTGGATGAAACATCTTACCCTCAACACCTTCAAGTGCGAATATAGGCAGGTACACAGCAGTGATAATAAACACACCAAACAATGCAGGACGCATCACTTCTTTTGTTGCCGTAAAGACCACGTCCAAACGATGCTTTAATGCTAATTGCTGACCGTCAGGACCGGCTTGACTGAGGCGTCGCAAACAGTTTTCAACAATGATAATTGCGCCATCGACCAACAGACCAAAATCCAATGCGCCTAAACTCATTAAATTGGCACTGACCTTGGTTTGCACCATACCAGTGATGGTCATCAACATCGCAAACGGGATCACCAATGCCGTTAAAAACGCAGCTCGAAAATTACCCAAGAATAAAAATAGGATAACCACCACTAACAATGCACCTTCCACTAAGTTCGTTTTTACGGTGTTGAGTGTTTGATCGACAAGCTTAGTACGGTCATACACCGCAGTTGCCACGACCCCTTCTGGCAGTGAGGTGTTAATGTCTTTGAGCTTTTCTGCTACCGCGTTGGCCACTGTTCGGCTATTTTCACCGATCAACATAAAGACTGTGCTCATGACAACCTCGCGGCCGCCCTGAGTCGCTGCGCCAGTTCGTAGGCCATGTCCTTCACTAACATGTGCAACGGCATCGACACGTATGCTTGCGCCGTCTGTGGTTTTGATCACTATATTTTTTAGCGCATCAATGTTTTCAATTTGCCCCGGTATACGAATTAACCATTGAGAGCCATTTTTCTCAATAAAACCGGCTCCTTGGTTGCTATTATTATTTTCTATAGCCTTGACTAAATCGGCTTGTGTAAGACCAAAAGCAAGTAATTTTTCAGGTTCGAACGCAACAACTAACGCGCGTTCAAAGCCACCAATAGGGTTTACTTCTACCACCCCAGGTACACGCATTAGCTGTGGGCGAATAACCCAGTCGTGCACTGAACGCAACTCCATTGGCGTAATCGGATTGCCGTTTTCATCTGTTGCATCAGGCAGTGCATCCACGGTAAACATGAATATCTCGCCAAGCCCCGTTGCAATAGGACCTAATTGCGGCTCTAACCCTAAGGGTAAAGAAGACTTGGCGGAAGATAGCCTTTCATTAACCAACTGGCGAGCAAAATAAACATCAGTATCATCGCCAAAAATTGCGATGACTTGGGATAAACCATACCGAGAGACCGATCGTGTTCCTTGAAGATTTGGCAAGCCAGCTAAGGCAGTTTCTAGGGGATATGAAATCCGTTGTTCTACTTCCAAGGGTGTATAACCTGGTGCATCAGTATTAATCATGACCTGCACATTGGTGATATCTGGTACCGCATCTATGGGTAACTTAGTAAAGTTCCACAAACCCAGCGCCGAAACACCAAGCACTAAGACAATAATAAGAATGTTGCGCTTTATAGCAAACCGTAAAATAAAATCTAACATACGGCGCCCCTAATGATCATGTCCGGCCCCTGCTTTTTCAATATCGGCTTTGATGATATAACTATTTTTGGTGACGTATTCTGTGTCTAAATCGATGCCACCCAATACTTCAATCCATTCACCCGCTTCACGACCCAATGTTAGCATTCTGACTTCGTATTCTTCCCCAACCTTTGCGTACACCACCTTAAAGTTCCTAAAGCTTTGCAAACCGATACGCTTAACTGCAAGTGGCACATCAAATGTTTCAACCTCTATCTGCGCGGTAACAAATACCCCCTCTTTCAAATAACCTTTAGCGTTGTCGATGTCAGCCAAAATCAGGCGTGCTTGATCATCTCGCATAGGCAAGCGTTTTCCATTGATAAGGGAAGTAAATACGGTGTCTTGGCCATTTATCATTAAGGTTACCGGCGCGGCTTGTTTCACTAATGATGAATCCATAGGGAACACCGCTAATTCTGCAATAAGTTTTTTGGTCTGAGTGATTTCCAAGAGCTTACGTGTCCCTGTTTGCTCACCCGTATTTGCCATTTGTTGACTTATGACACCCGCAATAGGCGCTTTAATGTGGTACGACTTTAAGCTTTCGTTACTTTCGACTGTAATCAGTAGTTGACCTTCTTTAACCGTGTCTCCTAAACCAACAAACATGTATTTAATTTCACCCTCAAATCGTGCTTGAATAGTACGTTTAGCATTCGCTGGTAATACAAGTTTTCCATATACCTTAATAGTCTTATGTAACGTGGCGGATCCGACTTTTTCTGTCTCAATTTCCATTGCCTGTGCTACTTTTTCTTGAATAAGGGTGCGACCTTCTAGATTATCGTAGTGCCACGTGTAGGTTTTGCCCTTATACCGAGCAATAACGGAAACAACAAACGAGTGTGGTTCATAAATCACAGTGTCGCCGCGCAGATAGTCGCCTTCTGCTCTGAAATTAATGTCATCTACAATACCGCCTAAACGCGTTAACTTTATTTTTATACTCACCTGCTCGGGTGCAACGGGTGCGTCTGCTTCTGTTATCCACGCTCTAAATTCAGGTGGCACGCCTGTTTCGAATATAGCGAGTTCAATAGCAAAGTCGCCTTCATGTAACAACCTGCCGCCATGTAGCCCTTTTTCATGCTCAGCCTCAGCATGAGATGTTGAGCCCGCAAGCACAGCGTTCGGTATCAGAGTAAAGACCAACACCAACTGATATAAAAACAAAAAAATCACGAGTCGTTTATTCATTCTTTTCTCACTTATTGGAAAGGGTCGCGCCAGTAAGGCGCTGAATTTCGATATGTTGAAGGTGGATGGCTTGATATGCATCCAGTAACTGAGCTTGGGTACTCAGTAGCTCTTGTCTGATTGATGTCCATTGTAAATACCTAATTCGACCCATATCATAAGCATTACTTGCTTCTACTGACGCTTTCTCTAGCAAGGGGATGACTTTGTTGGTGAGGGTATCAATGACATGTTTACTGTGTGTCATGTTTTGCAACAGCACAAACAATTGAGTATTAAGCGTGCGCTTTAATACCTCGGATTGGTTTTGATACTCCCCTTGTTTGGCTCTTATCACTTGCACGTTACCAGAGCTGCGCGGATCATTTCCAAATGGAACAGAAATACCTGCAACCAGACCAAAATCATCACTCATCTCATAGCGCCTGATCCCTGCCGACACTTGCCATTTGGGTCTAGCTTCTATACGAGCAAGTTCTATTTCTGATTGCGCAATGCGCTGCTGGTTGGCAAATGCTAGTAGCGCCGGATGTGCATTTAGCTTTGCTAACTGTGATGATAAATTTTCTATTACCGGTACCTTAAGTAAATCGCCGCGAAGCTCATATTTATGTACCTCACCGCCCCATTGAGCAACCAACTTATAGCGACCGGCTTCGAGTTCGTGTTCGAGATCTTCTACCTCCAAACTTCTACGGATTAACTCTGCCTCTGACTGAAGCTGCTCTATGTATAAACTTTTTCCAGCTTGCACACTGAGCCGAATAGCGGCTAAACCACTACGGGCTTGTTGTTCGGCAAGTTTGGCTAGATGCAGTCTTTGCTCTAAGATTAACGCACCAATAAATAACTTAGCCGTTTGGGCTGCGATATCTAAAGCTTTTATTTCGGTATCAAAATCCACTTTTGTGACAGCACTTTTGGCAGCATTAACACGGCTTTCCACTGCTCTTTGCTCAAGTACCCAACCAATACTAAGCGTACTTTCCGCCACACCAAAACTGCTTTGTTCACCTGTACCCATAGCATCTTCAATAAGAAAGCCAACCGTTGGTCTCGGCAAAATATAAGCCTGTTTAACTTTAGCACTCAATGCATTCCGCTGATAAACAAACACAGCCATTTCAGGATGGCCGATAAGTGCCAGATTGACTGCTTCATTTAACGCCAAGGGTTTTGAGTCTTCAGTGTTTTGTGACAATGCCTGCTGTGGAAATAAGAATAGGAGAGCGGTGAATTGAAGAGCAAACCAATACGCTCTTTGGTATATAAACCAAGATGCAATCGGTTTTATAGTTGAGTACAAAAGCGTTACTTTTTGCATGGTTTAGTCCTTAAGAATGAGTCAAAACGGCTGCAATAAGAATATGAATGGCATACACCGCTACTTCATTTAAACACAGTAATATAGGCTTAAAGGCGACTGGGATAATCATCGGTATTGATTTCTTTATCGGTGGCAATAATGACTGTATTCACCTATTTAGCATCGACATTTAGCGAAGACCAAAGATGTTGCATAACTTGTTTCTCAAGTTCACCAAGAAACACTTAAAATACACGTTCTTACTATAAAAAACATATGCTGCCAGAATGAAAACCGATAGGCAATCGGTTTTATGACTTGAAGGAATAGTAGCTTGGTTGCTTGGTCAAAAAAGTTTTTATAAGCACCGTTTTTATTGCTGGTGTTCTGGAAGTAGCAAAGCGCAATGACAAATTAGGTGATGTATTGGCTACTTCCCGATCGGCCAGTATATTCCTCAACAATTTTTCAGGCAGCAACCCTTCCAATACTCTTAAGCTTTTTTAACATATTGATCATTTCCAATAGGCTTGGCGTCAATTGCCGTGAGCGCATTCGCCACAGACCTATATAACTGCTAATGGTGAATGGTAACTTAATGGCAGTGAGAGAACGTTGTTGCCATTCATCCCGGTGTCAATCATCCCGGTGTAAATCATCCACAGCAATAGTAATCAAACCATTTTGTTCAGCCAATTTTAATGCTTGCGGCAAATCGGTCACTTCGAAATCAGGTTTATTAGCGTTTAATAAAAAAGTTTGAAATTGTGGAAGTAAATGCCGGATATAACGTTGCGGTATCGGCGGTAACACCCATTTATATTTGAACAAATAATCCAATACTGGGGGTTGCTGATGAATAAGATGAGCGTGATTGGCGACCACATAAACGGGGCCTTGCAGAAGTGGAATAACGTCATAGGTCTCGGGGTCATGGAATGTATGTCATTCCCCAACATCGTATAACAAAAAGTCATATGAATGATTATCCAGGCCATGTTTAAGATCTTCAAAACGCCCTGTGCTGGCATGAATTTGGCTATCCACATCACGGCTAATAATCTCATGTATTACGGTTTCAGGATCAACTCATGGATCAATGACCCGCAGCCATTATTGATAATACCTTTTTCACCATGACTAAAAAAGACCATCAACATTAAAAAAAATAAGCTGCAAAACAATGTCTGGATGGTCCATCTCATGGATCATCCAGACATTGAAATATCATTTATTATTGTTGCAGATCCCCAACTTTAAAAATAATTTCAAGGCTTATATTTTAAGGTCTTTATTTTAAGGTCTTTATTTTAAGGTCTTTATTTTAAGGTCTTTATTTTAAGGTCTTTATTTTAAAGATCAGAGTTATTTTTGGGCGACCGATGGCTGCGTTGTTAGGTTAATTGTCTAAGCCAAACGGGTTATCTATACTACTACTTGGTTCAGTAAACCAACGTGGGCCTTGGTCGGTCATATAGAAATGATCTTCTAAACGAATACCAAACTCATCAGGTACCACCAGCATAGGTTCGTTACTAAAACACATACCTGTAGCAAGAGGGGTTTTATCACCACCGACTAAATACGGCCACTCATGAATGTCTAAACCAATACCATGGCCGGTGCGATGTGGACAACCAGGCGTTTGATACTCTGGTCCTAATCCTTGTGAGGCTATGTAATGCCGAGCAGCAGCATCGACAGCTTCGCAAGGCACACCAATTTTTGCTGCGTTAAAAGCGGCAAGTTGTGCTGATTTTTCAATATTCCAAAATTCCCTCTGCCTGCTTGTTGGCTCACCAAACACATAATTGCGAGTAATATCAGATATATAATCGTGCACTTTACAACCCGTGTCTATTAATACCACATCGCCTTTTTTCAGTACTTGTGGATCTTTAACACCATGGGGGAAAGAGGTGGCAACCCCAAAAAGCACAATACAAAAATAGTTACCCGGTGCGCCCACTTTTTGATGTGCGTGTTTAATAAAGGTCTCTACTTCTGTGGTACTTATACCTGCATAAAGCATACTTGCTGTTGCTTGATGCACAGCAAGTGTCATGTTCATTGCGCCTTGCATTAAGGCAATTTCGTTATCAGATTTGTGCATTCTGCAGTAGGCAGTGACCACTTGTGCGTTTATCAGATTTAAACCAGTTTGTGCTTTATTAATACCGTCGAATACAAAGAACTGCGCACTTTCGTCGATGCCTATGGTGGCAGTATCACTTATATTTAATTGCTGTAATACCTCTACAAATAAGATGTAAGGGCTTTGATGCTCTTGCCAACCATGTATTGGCCCATCTATCACTTTAAAGCCATTTAAAGATCCAATTTCAAAATATGGCGCTATATATTGCACTTGGCCAGTGGCGGGTAATATGGCGCCAACCATACGATCACTCGCGTACCATTTCATACCGGTGAAATAGGTAAGATTTGTACCTGCATTTAGATAAATAGCATCAATGTTGTTTGCTTGCATATAAACTTGCGCTTTAGCCATGCGAGCTAAATGTTCTTCAGGCTGAATTGGGGTGAGCGTATTTGTCATATCACTTAATGTTGCTAATGCTTGCTCTGATGTTTGAGTACCAATACCAGTGGTTGCCATTTTTTATCCTTTAAGTTTTAAGTTTTAAGTTTTAAGTACTAGAGTACAAACTAGGAGTACAAACTAGATTATTATTCTGCGTGATTTAATCGCTTAAGTTATCGGCAAAACGTCAAGAAAATAGTCTCAAACTTTTAGCGTGAACTGATCTGAGACAATTTTATGTGGTTCAGGATTTCATCCTTTTTTTGTTTGCGGGTACTTGCTAGCACTTTTCCAATATGACATAACTGACATAAGCGACATAAGCGACATTAAAGGAAACAATATCGCAATTATGAGCATTGTAAATCTTTGATAAGAAACAAAGCGAATTTATCTAAAACATCGAGCCGTTTAGTTTTGAACAATACCTACCAGAACGAATTAAATTTTTAAAACCCTCACCTAAAGTTAAAATTTTACCCCTTAGTTCCGCTTTTTTACAGACATTAGATCACAATAAAACCTTAGGCCAAACACCTTCCCAATTAAAACTAAAACCAAAGTTCAACCATTAAATCCATTAAATCCATTAAATCTATTTAATGCAACCGCCATATTATGGGTCGCTTGTTTAGCACGTGCACTTAATCTTGTGACTGAAATAAAGCCATGCATGCAATCTTCATAGTGTTCATGATGTGTTTTTATACCAGCCGTTTTTAGTCGCTCGACATACGTAATGCCATCATCCCTTAACGGGTCATATCCTAGGGTTAGTATATAGCTTTCTGGGGAGCCACTGACGTCGCTTGTTTTGAGTGGACTGACTAATGGAAGAGTGACTTCGTCTAATGAATTTAAATAATTTCGTCTGAAATAATCCATAAGATCTCGGGTTAAAATTAAATGTTTATTGAAAGACCGATAAGATGCCGTTGTGCCTTCTAAGTCCAACATTGGATAGATTAAAAACTGAAATATCGGTTTTACTTTGGCCTGAACTGGGAGTTCTGTTTGCAGTGAATTTAATCCGATTAAACAAGCTAAATATGCGCCTGCGCTATCACCACCAACAGCGATGTGTTGTGGATTGATATTCAGTTTTTCAGAATTGTCATTTATATAGTTCCAAGCATCAATGGCATCACAAATAGGCGTGGGAAATTTATATTCAGGGGATAGCCGATAATCTACGGAAATAATATTCATGTTGCCGTGTTTGGCTAAGTATCTGCAAAATCGATCATGGGTATTTATACTACCAATCACGCAGCCGCCACCATGAAAGTAAACGAGGGTTTTATGGGGCTTTTTTGCTATTGATTGGTTTGCTGATGATTGGTTTGCTGATGAATGGTTTGCTGATGAATGGTTTGCTGATGGTTGGTTTGCTGTTGGGTAGTAGGTGCGAATTTTTATTGTTGTAGCGCCGCTGTTATAAGTGCTAACGGGGATATTTACATCGACAACCTGATACATTGCAATTTTCTTAAGCCCAAGCATTCGGTCCATCATTAAAAATAAATATCTGAATAATTTTGGTGGCAGTTTATGTAAGGTCAGCATAAATGATAATAACTTCGCAGCCAATAATTGCTTACTTTCTAAGTGCTCGCTTTGTAAGGGCATGGGCTGCTTATTGATACTATTCATTCTAAATGGCCTTTTTATGCTTTTATAATATGCAGACCAATAAGCTTTATCGGCTTAAAAACGTCATAACCAAACGATTTATATATGCAGGAGAAACATCGCTTAGGGAATGAAGTAAACCATAAAACACACTGACAGTCCTGTGTGTTTTGTGTTGTCTTACTTGCTTATCAATAACCGCCACCCCGTCTTCAGCTGATAAATTGACACCTAATCGTTGCATTATATTTGCAGTATTTTTCTGCGAACTAAGCATATTAGTGGCAACAAATGGCGGAATTACATCACACACTTTAATGCCATATTTATGCCATATTTATGCCATTCTAATTCAAGCGCTTCGGTTAGCCCTTTTACTGCAAATTTACTGGCCGAGTAGCTGGCTAATTCGGGTACACCGTAATCACTGCTAGCGGATGACATATTCACAATGGTACTTTTATTGTTTTTGTTATTATTTTTTAAATAAGGCCATGCTGCTTGGCATAAATTTATAACACCCATGATATTTACACTTATAGTCCTCTGGTGTTGATCATTACTCATGTCTTCAAACGCGCCAACCTCTAGAATTCCAGCATTATTCAACAACACAGACAACTGATTATTATTGCCACTGCAAAATTCAGACATAACGTGTTGTGCTTGAGAAAACACACACACATCCAATTGATATAAAGAAACCCGGGGTTTATCCCATTTTTTGGTTACTTCCTCTAATAACAACAAATTGAGGTCCGCCATAGCGACCAAGTAGCCCATTTCATGAAAGTGCCGAGCCGCGGCTAAGCCTATACCAGAAGCCGCTCCGGTAATAAATATGCTGTTTGTATTCATAATAAATCCTATCGATTATTGATTGAAAATGACCTTGTTTTAATATGCTCCATTTGCGGCTCTTTCATTTCATCAACCCATCGCTGCCATGTATATGGCCATAAAATTGGGTCGCCATCGACATCCAAATACCAGCTTTGGCAGCCACCCACCCAACTTGTGCCCTTCAAGCCTTCTTTTATATAGGCAGTAAATTCGTCAATGGCCTCAGGTTTAGCTTCAAATTCATCAAATTCATGGTTACGCCATTTATCTATCATTTTTATAAGGTAATCGCCTTGAACTTCGCTCATGGCGATAACAGAAAAGTTACCAATGGGGGTGTTTGGGCCTAACATTAAAAAGAAATTAGGGTAGTTAGTTAACATCATTGACCGATATGCTTTGATTTTATGTTCCCACGCTTGATCAATATGTAAATTATTACGCCCTATTAGATTCATCGGACGCATAAAATTAAATGCATTAAACCCAGTCGATAAAACTAAAACGTCTAAATCATGGTGTTTACCGTCTTTTGTGAGAATGCCAGTTTCAGTAACACGCTCAATTCTCTCAGTGACTAATTCAGCGTTGGGTTTTTGAATCCCTTTATAAAAGGTTGAATTGATAACAACCCGTTTGCAGCCCACTTGATAGTTAGGATGTAATTTTTTTCGTAAAGTTTTGTCTTTTACACTTAATCTTAAGTTAGCTTTACATAAAAAAATTAACAAATGTTTTTGTATAAAATGCCCGGTTACCGCTTTGGTAAAAAAGTGTTCTAAAAAGGCCTTTCCAACATTACGATGTATTTTTGTAACAATAGGAAAGCGGTTCATGAGTTTTCTCATGGTCTTTGAAAACTCAAAATCGGGAAGATGCATTAACCACTGTGGAGTTCGCTGAAATACGGATACCTTAGAACCCGTGTTAATCAGTTCTGGAATGGCTTGAGCAGCGGTTGATCCTGTACCGATTACACCAACACGGGTTGAGTTAGATATTTTTACGTCATGGTTCCACTGAGCTGTATGAAACTTAGCGCCCTTAAAATCTTCGATCCCCGGAATGTCTGGAAATTTGGGGTGATGCAATATACCGGTTGCACATACAATAAAATCTACTACATAGGTTTGCTCACTACTGGTTTTGACTGTCCATTTTCCGTTGTTATATCGGGCATCGGTAACCTCTTCGTTAAAGCGTATGTCGCGTTTCACATCATACTTATCAGCCACGTTTTCAAAGTAGTCTTTTATCTCTGGTCCAAGAGCAAAAAAACGGCTCCAGTTTGGATTGGGTTCAAATGAATAGGTATACATATGAGCAGGCACATCGCAGGCTGCGCCTGGGTAGGTATTTTCTCGCCACGTGCCACCCACTGAGTCTTTTTTCTCTAGAACAACAATGTCAGTAATACCCGCTTTTCGCAGTTTAATAACCATTAAGATACCCGTCATACCTGCACCAATAATGACAACGGACGGGTTTCGTTTTTCTTGGTTCAAGAGACACCTCAATTATTTTTATTATTGTCGTTATGGCTACTTTGACTTTTTTATCCATACAATCATTCAAAGAGTTAAAGAGTTAAAAGAGTGTTTCCGAATATTATTAAGGACTTAGCATAGAAAATTATTGTTAGTTGATCTACCGTCTAAATGGACTTATATTTGTGATTTTAAGACATACCTACAATAGATCATGACAATTCGTAACATTACTAGTGTACAAATTATTGTTTCTTATGGCACTGAACTGGGGATCGATGAGAGTCTTTTATTGCAAGGCTCGGGACTGATGAGTTATCAACTGACCGATCACGACTTTCAGGTTGAAGATAAACAAGAGTTATATGTACTTAGAAATTTAATGATGAATACCACCAGCCCATTTAAGGTAGGAATGGAATTGGGCAGCCGTTATCACATCACCAGTTATGGCATCATTGGTTATGCATTGTTATCAAGTAGCATCCCTAGAAAGGCGATTGAATTAGGTTTACGTTTTTTAGATTTAACGTATGTCTATTCAAAAATTGAGTTGACCGAAATTAATCAGGATTTATCCCTAAGGTTTTCATGTGATATTGCTGGTGAATTAGGAAAACTTATTTTAGCTAGATACATGATGGGAGCTGCAATGATCCAAAAAGAAGTATTTGAAAGTGGCCATTTACCTATAAACTTACAGTTCACTTCACCTCAACCACCGGGCTTATCACTAGATACTATGCAGCAAATATTGGGTGCTGAAATTCAATTTAATGCAAATTATAACGCTATTGTTTGGGTAGCCAATCAGATGGATTTTCCACTGGTAAAAGCGAATGCAGCAACAGCTAAAATATGCGAAGAGCAGTGCAGCCAATTGTTGCAGCAAAAACAAAACTGGAAACCCATAGCGAAGCAGGTCAAAGACACCTTAGTGCATCTGGGTTTAACGGCTTCAATGCAAGTTGTAGCAGATTATCTGGCCCGCACTATTCGCACATTGCACCGCCAATTAACACTAGAGCACACCAGTTGGCGACGGGTGCGTGACGATGTTCGTATTGGTATAGCTGAAGAGCTATTATTATCTCCAATGCAACTTGATGAGATTGCGGTGCGATTAGGTTTTAGCGATGGGGCTAATTTTAGCCACAGCTTTAAGCGCTGCAAAAATATGACCCCAGCTCAGTATCGGAAGCGATCAGAAAAAAACAGCTAGGGTATAGTAAAATATATGCAATATATTTACGCATACCTTGTTGTTTTTGTTTGAATAGTTTTCTGGTGATAGATTAGGATTTAAAGCTTAATTTTGCATAATGCAGAAAGAAATTAGAAGAATGAAGGATGTAAACCCTTGTATGCAACAAGTGCTGATTTTGCTGCGTTTAGGTTGTATGAACTGACTTATAAACAGGTTGATTTACAAGCAACCATCACCCTATAGTTATGGATTATCGGTCTCATTGATTTCATATAACGTATCTTAATTTAGGAAATTGAAGTTTGGACATAACATAGAAATGCATAAGACAAGCACTGGATTTACACTCATCGAGCTTATGATTGTTATAACAATCATTGGGGTTTTGGCAGGCATAGCTGTGCCTGTCTACCAGGTATATATCGTTAGAGCCCGAGTATTGGAGGGTGTCGCTGCCATGGGGCCAGCGAAGATTGCCATCACACTTTATATTCAACGTTTCAGCGCACTGCCACCAGGCGGGGATAACGCTTCTGCAGGATTTGCGGAATTGAGTCATTCTACTTATGTAGAGTCAGTCGACTGGCATTCTGAACAGCGCATAGAAGTAGAATTTAATGAGACTGCGCTGGGCATTACTGGTCAACTTGAGATCCAGCTTGAACCTCAAATAAGTAATGGAAAAATAACAAGCTGGCTATGTGGCCAAGATGCAAACGTCCCCGTTGAAAACTACAAATATGTCCCTTCAAACTGCCAAACACTTCATTGGTGATAAGAGTACAAAACCAAGAATATATGGATATCAGGTATTTAGGCTGAATGATGTCATCCCTTAGGATTGTGTTGTATTCATAGTATTCACTTTGAAATTTAGAAAACCCGCTTCAGTGGTTTTTTTATTGCCTAACAAAACAGCTTTCATTACTTCAGTGACAATGAATATTGAATCCATGAAATTAATTTTCAGGATCTTTGGTCTGATACGGACAATTAATATAGACACTAAAACCAATTCTATTATGTTTAATCTATTTTGAAATAAAGATTGAAATAAAGATTAATGTGTTCGTTATTGCACAACGTTTTTATTACAAGAACAACAGAATTGTTCAGCACCATCAATCCAAAAAAAATCAAGGAACTGTATAAATGTTGACAAAATATTTAACTAAAAAAAATATGACTGCTGTAATGGTCCTCTATATCAGTATCGTTTTTATCCAAGCGTTACGATTTAAGTTTACGGATTCGGTGGAAACACTGCATATATTCAGCACCTTAAATATATGGGCTTTCGATACATTTGGTATTGAAGGGTTATTCCTACCGCCTGGAATTTTTAATGCTTACGTTGTCGGAACCTCCGAGCTGATTGCCTCGATGGTGATGTTAATTGGACTGTTTAGTTTTCGAAAATATTTGATCCCAATGGGTGCATTAATGTCATTAGGTATTATCTCCGGTGCCATATTTTTCCATCTATTTACACCACTGGGCGTAAATGTACTGGGTGATGGCGGACTACTTTTTTCTTCGGCATGTGGCATATGGTTGATGTCGTTAGCCATAATATTAATGAACAAAGAATATTTAATGGGACTAATTTCAAAAGAAACTTCAGCAACGGGGTCTGTTTAAGAACAGTATCAACACTTTTTATACAAACATATTGATACTGTTTTGGGCTATAAGCAGCTAAATGTTAAAAGGTGTTTGCTCAAGCTTTGGTTTAATTAAGGCAGCAGCGAAAGCTTATTAGTTCAACTCAGTGCTAACCAAATACCTACACCTATCAATAATGTGCCAGAAATAGCGTTCATCCATCTTATATTATTACCCTTGTTGAGTAGGGTTTTTAAACCCTTTCCCCCTGAAGCATAAATCAACATACAGATAAATTCGCTAAGCATAATAATACTCACCAGTACAAAAAGTTGATAAGTGATAGATTGGGTTACTTCAATAAAAGGCGGCAATATAGATAGCATAAATGCCCAGCCCTTAGGGTTGGCGATGGCCGTTACAAAACCCTGGGATACCAGTGCAAAGCGGCTCAGCGTTTTATCTTGGTCAGCATTTAAGGATACTCGCCTACTCACCCAAAACATTTTACAGCCAATGTAAATCAGATACAGCCCGCCTACCCACTTAAACCAAGTAAACAACATGGGGTAATTCAGCATAATCGCTGCAGCGCCCATCACCGCAGAAACAGCCACTATTGCAACGCCGAATACCTCTCCAAGCATCATCCACAATGTACGGCGTAAACCGATTTTCAACCCTAATGTCATAGCCAACGTCATACACATACCCGGTGTTATGGATATAAGGAATATGGTTGGAATAAATACAGCTAGTGTGGCAAAAGTGGGCATATTAGATTATCAATGGAATAGTTCTTGATATATTACTGATCCTTAGGCGATTTTGAAAAGTTTTAAGTTTTAAGTTTTAAGCATTACATATTTATCAACATACTTTACCTCTTATGCAGAGCAAACTGATGCACGAAAATTTAATTAGATATTAAGCATTCAGTCATCCCTAGTTTAGTGAACAATTATCGGGTATATTTATTCCATATAGCCTTGTATAAACTGGAATGTATCCATTAAGCATATGACAATTTTAAGTCTTGAGCTATTAGCCATTCCTCCCGTCTTATCCAAGCCGTTAGCCCCTTCCCATAAAAAGTGGGGGGGTAAGTGCTAATACTAAAAGACACTTCACTTTTTTTCTTAGGTGATTGGCAAGTTAGTCCAGGTACCAATACCTTACGCAAAGGTGAGCTTGTTAAACCGATCGAACCTAAAGCAATGGATGTGTTACTGCTTCTATGTGCGCATCAAAGTCAGGTGTTAAGTGCCGATTACATTGCTACCCAATGTTGGGGTGGCCTCGATATTGGCGATAACCCAGTTCATAAAGCCATTAACCAGTTACGTAAAACACTAGACGATAAGCCAAGTAAGCCAACTTATATTGAAACTATTCGCAAACGCGGCTATCACATTATTGCTGTATTGGACTTTCCTCTCGATGAAACGCTCAAAGCCGAACAAAGTAACTGGCAAGGATCTTCACCCTTTCCTGGCTTAGTCGCCTTTGAACCTAAAGATGCCAGAGTCTTTTTTGGCCGTAATGAACAAATAATCACCCTTCTAGCTGGTTTATCGAAGCAAGTGAGCGCAAACCATGCATTTTGTCTCATTCTTGGCCCCAGCGGCACCGGGAAGTCATCTTTAGTCAATGCAGGATTATTGCCGGCGTTAACCAGTCAAAATGGCTACGACGGTATAGGTGTTGTGTCTTTTACCAGTATTGATTTTGCCGGGATCAGTCACCAACGACTTTTTATTGATTTAGCCTCAGCCATGCTGGACTGGGATGTCAACGACCAACCAGTATTTACAGGTATGAGTGCTGAGAGTTTAGCGGAACAGCTGCAAGGTGACTCGAATACCTCGATAGAACAATGCATTCAGTCACTTAAACAAACCCCACACAATTATAGCAAACCGCAGTTTTTGTTATTTATCGACCGACTT
Organism: Paraglaciecola sp.; assembly: GCA_034111145.1. Lineage (GTDB taxonomy): Bacteria > Pseudomonadota > Gammaproteobacteria > Enterobacterales > Alteromonadaceae > Paraglaciecola. Next base: position 1,145 of record JAWUXU010000146.1, on the reverse strand, counting down.
GAAGTGTTGTTGTCGTCACCTGTTTTTAGCAACGATACTCGAGGGGCGTTTTTAGACTTAATACAAAAACTCGCCACCAGTGGTGCCATTATCGTTCTCAGTGCCTGCCGCAATGATTTTTATCCTTTGGTTGTGAATCACCCCAGTTTAATGGCAAATAAAGGTAACGGGGGACATTTTGACTTACTCGCCCCGACACGAGCTGAACTGATGCAAATGATCAGATTACCAGCGAAAGCCGCTAATTTAACATGGTCAGTCGATGCCAATTCAGCAACCCCCCTTGACCAAATTTTATGCGCTGAAGCGGCCAATAACCCAGATGCATTGCCCATGTTGCAATACACCTTGCAAGAATTATATTTGCAGCGCAGTGAGGCTGATGAGTTACAAGTATCTGTCTATACATCACTAGGTGGCATTGAAGGGGCAATTGGTAAAAAAGCGGAGGAAATTTATCAACAATTACCTGACGAACATCAACCGCAACTGGCCGCTGTGTTATCGCACCTTGTCACATTAAGCCCAGACGGCGAAACCATTACAAGCCGCACGGCGCGTTGGTCAGAATTACCCCAAGCCAGTGGCACCTCTTTTGTGCAGGCTATGGTCAACAGCCGATTATTTGTGTCTCACTTACAAAAAAGCGAACCTTGTTTTAGTTTAGCGCACGAAGCGTTATTAAGACGTTGGCCCAGAGCCAGTGAATGGATCACTGCTCACAAAGACAGCCTGACGATTAAAAGCCGTTTGCAGCAATTGACCGAACGATGGCTCAAAGAAGACAAAAGTTCTGCTTATTTACTGCCTCAGGGTAAACCTTTAGAAGAAGCCCTTAGTCTGCAAAGTATGCCGGTGTTTACTTTAGATATCGATGAACTGGCTCTACTAAATGCCTCACAACAAAAAGTTAAAACTAAACGCTGGTTAACTCGCACTACCATTACCTTGCTGTGCTTTTTAACTTTCACTGCCATATTTAGGAGCATTAAAAGCCAACAATCTGAAGCCTTCGCCCAGCAAAACCGCCTCGATGCGGAAAGCCTTTTAGGTTTTATGGTAGGGGACTTTGCTGACAAACTACGCAGCGTTAAACGTATGGATTTGTTAGATGGTATTAGTAATAAAGCCTTGGAATATTTTAG
>JAWUXU010000145.1:0-8792 GCA_034111145.1 Paraglaciecola sp. | reverse complement strand
AACCGTACAAGTAGAGGTTATTTATGGCAACAGCACGTTTAGACATTAGGCTTAACGAAGAGATAAAAGCTAAAGCTGAAAAAGCGTCGGCGCTTTTGGGGTTAAAAAGCTTAACAGAATATATCGTTCGTTTAATGGATGAAGACTCAACACAAGTTATCTCTCAATACGAGAATATTACTGTTGAAAATAATGTATTCGATCAGTTTATGTCAGCTTGTGAGCAGGCTCGGGCACCTAATAGAGCATTACTTAATGCTGCTTCTTTAACAAAAGATAGTGGTATTAAGTGAGTTGGTCGAAAGCTTTTGAAGAGATCAATAAGTCAAAACATGACCGAGACTCCTTCGATTGTGGTGAAAGTCAACTGAATGTTTTTATTCAAACTCAGGCAGTTAAGCATATGCAAGCAGGTATAAGCCGTACAATGGTCTTGCCTGCTACTTCGCTCCTTCCCAATCAAAAATACCCGATTTGTGCTTTTTATAGCGTTGCCCCTAGTTCAATCAGTCGAGAAACATTACCCGTCCAATTGTCAAAAAAATTATCTCGTTATCCCATTCCGGTATTTTTGCTAGCTCAGCTAGCGGTAAATAAAGAATTTCAAGGAAGTGGTCTTGGTAAGGTAAGTTTAATCAAGGCTTTAGAATACCTGTGGAAGGTCAACACTCACATGCGCGCCTACGCAATAGTTGTTGATTGTTTGACTGACTCTGCTGAACACTTTTACCACCATTTTGGCTTTGAATTCTTATGTGACCATAATGGGCTCATTCGTATGTTTTTACCGATGAAAACTGTGGGCAAATTGTTTAGTTAATGTCTGAAAGGGAGCCCGAAAGGGATCCAGCCATTGTGACAACTCTGGTTTAAGGGTTTTTTATTTAATCTTGGATTGAAAATCTTCGCTATAAAGAATTTAGAAGGTGATTTGCGGCTAATGCACCGCTTCAGAAAATCCGCGATGTTTTGTCAAAGGCGGCGAATTATTTATCACACAGCCTAGGGCTTCAATGGTCATTAATCTAAGCGCGATTCAACATCTGCTGAAAATGCAATTACGACTCTTAGATACAATCAAAATTTTGAAAAATAATCCAACTGTGATATTTCATTAAGAAGGTCGGGTTGTCTGGCTTTTTTATAACTTTTATTCCTGCAATTAACAATCTGTTAAAAGAATTACTGTGCTATTTCTGATAGACTGAGCGCCTATTTTTTAATCATCAACCATCAGAGCCTGTGCACTGCGGTTGAACAAGATTTGAACTTTAACGATAAACAGGCTTTATGAGGATTTCAAATGTTTGATTTGATCACCAATAAAGATAATAACGTCAAAAATGACGTGTTGTCTGGGATCACTGTTGCTTTTGCGCTTGTTCCGGAAGCTGTTGCCTTCGCTTTTGTTGCGGGGGTTGAGCCTATGGTTGGTTTGTATGCGGCTTTTATGATGGGTTTGATTACCTCTGCTTTAGGTGGCAGACCAGGAATGATTTCTGGTGCCACCGGAGCGATGGCTGTTGTTATGGTCGCCCTTGTCTCCCTACATGGTGTGCAGTATCTTTTTGCCGCGGTTGTTTTGGCGGGTTTACTGCAGTTGCTATTTGGCATTTTTAAGTTAGGTAAATTTATCAGACTTGTGCCTTATCCTGTTATGTTGGGTTTTGTAAATGGCCTTGCTATTGTTATTTTTCTTGCTCAACTAGGTCAGTTTAAAGTATTTGATGGCTTAGGTAATCTGGTGTGGATGCAAGGTGAAACACTCTATTTGATGCTTGGTTTGGTTGCTCTGACCATGGCTATCATATTCTTTTTACCTAAACTAACCACAGCGGTTCCTGCTTCATTGGTGGCAATTGTTGGTGTAACTGCGCTGGTTCATGGCCTAGATTTAGAAGCTAGAACGGTGATCGATTTTGTGCGTGACATGTTACCTGCCGACCAAAAAGAAAGCGCCACTTTAGCAGGTGAGCTGCCAAGCTTTTCTATTCCTATGGTGCCTTTTAGCTTAGAAACACTTTATATAATATTGCCGACTTCGATCATCTTGGCCTTAGTAGGCTTGATTGAATCTTTATTAACATTATCTTTGATTGATGAAATGACAGACACACGCGGTAACGGTAACAAAGAATGCCTTGGTCAAGGTCTGGCCAACACAGTAAATGGATTCTTTGGTGGCATGGGTGGTTGTGCCATGATTGGTCAAAGTATGATCAATATTAATTCAGGTGGACGTGGTCGTTTATCAGGCATTACCGCTGCTTTGGTACTACTCGGTTTTATTCTATTTGCTGCCCCCTTACTTGAAATGATCCCGTTAGCAGCTTTGGTTGGGGTAATGTTTATTGTGGTGATTGGCACCTTTGAATGGGCATCATTCAGAATTGTCCGTGGTGTCAACAAAGAAGATGCTTTTGTACTTTTCTTAGTAACGACTATTACCGTTATTGCTGATTTAGCGATAGCAGTTGTAGTAGGTGTTATAGTATCGGCATTAGTATTTGCATGGAAACATGCCAAGCATATCCATGCTCGTCATCATACAGACGATGATGGATGGAAGGTATACGAGCTTGAAGGGCCTTTATTTTTTGGCTCGGTATTACATTTTAAGGATTTGTTCGACCCACAAAATGATCCACAAGACGTGGTTATTGATTTTAATGATTCTCGCGTTTGGGATTCATCAGGTGTTGATGCGATTGATGGATTAGCTGACAAGTACAAAGAACAAGGTAAAAAATTACATATTAGGCACATCAGTCCAGAATGTCGTGAGTTGATGACCAAAGCGCAAGAATATGTAGAGATGAATCTAAATGAAGATCCGCGGTATTACATTGCTTCTGACAAACTAGGATAATTTCATTATCAACACTTAGTAAAAGCTAATAAGCAAAAAAAGTTTTCTGGATTTTTTATTAAAGTTAAAATAGCTACCATAAAAAATTTACATTGATGTTCGATTGAGTAGTATATTTTTAAGTGAGTAATTGGTGTGTTGAACATTGGAGTTATTTCACGGAGGGACAATCAATGTATGACTGTAACATTCTGGTAATCGACGACGACAAGATTATTCTTGAATTGGTCCAGATAATTCTTGAAGAAGTAACATCGGGAGAGATTTTTGTCTTTTCTGATAGCAAGCAAGCGTTAGAATATGTCAAGGGTGACAGCATAAATGATATTTCATTGGTAATATGTGATTGGTTAATGCCAGATGTTAGTGGCTTAGATATACTTACAGCACTTCGAAAATCTAAATTACATTGCCCATTTTTGTTGTTCACATCTCATGCAACTAAACAGCTAGTGCTTGATTCTATGCGTTTAGGTGCAACTGACTTTATTGTGAAGCCTTTTCAAGCTAAGGACTTATTAAATAAAGTCGAGCGACTCATTCGCGATGCGGATAGTGAATAAAGTTGTCGCTCACTTTTTTAATTTTTTTAACCTTTCAATTTAAGTGATAGCATTCATGCAGTTTGACAAAATTATCGATAGAACGTCTAGTTACGCACTCAAATGGGAAAGATATAAAGGCCGCGATATTTTGCCTATGTGGATTGCGGATACAGAGTTTAGGTGTGCAGAACCTATTTTAAATGCAATCAAAGAGCGTACTGAGCATGGCTTGATGGGTTATACCATGCCCAGTGATCACATAACGGCAAATCAAGCTGTAGTCGATTGGTTAGCGCGTCAGTACGACTGGCAAATATCGGCTGATTGGATTGTTTGGACACCTGGTGTAGTGCCTGCATTTAATGTGGCCTGTAAGGCACTTTGTTTGCCTGGTGATAAAGTGTTAATTCAAACGCCTAATTATCCACCACTTGTTGCCGCGCCCAGATTAAATGATTTGATTAAAGTCGATATAAGTACTGTTGAAGTCGATGGTCGTTGGATAATCGATTTTGATGAGCTTGAAAAACAATCTGCTGATCCTGCATGTAAGCTCTTTATAACATGTAACCCAATGAACCCTGTTGGAACGGTTCTTACGTCACAAGAATTGCAACGTATTGCTGATATTTGCATTAGCAATAATGTGATGTTGTGTTCAGACGAAATTCATTGCGACATTATTTTAGACGAGAATGCTAAACACATTCCAGCTGGAAAACTAGCAGGCTTTAAAGGCCAAGCTATTACGCTTATGGCTGCCAGTAAAACCTTTAATGTGGCAGGTTTAGGCACCTCTTTTGCGATTATCGAAGACGCTACTACTAGGCGCAAATTTAACCTTGCTGCTCAGGGCATGATGCCATGGGTAACGGTTTTAGGCTTAGCTGCCACCCAAGCTGCTTTTACCCAGTGCGATGAATGGCATCAGGCATTTTTAGATTATCTACGTGGTAATAGAGATTATCTTACTGCTGAAATGGCTAAGATTAGTGGGCTTAAATTACTCACACCTCAAGCAACTTTCTTGGCTTGGATTGATGCCAGTGGGTTAGGTGTTGAAAATCCGCAAAAATACTTTGAGGACTTAGGCGTAGGCCCTTCACCAGGTGTAGACTTTGGCGATAAAAACTGTGTACGAATTAACTTTGGCTGCCCTCGCTCGCAATTAGAGCAAGCTGTGGCATTGATTAAAGCGGGTTGCGAAAAGCTATCTATAAAAGCTAACTATAAAAGCTAACAATTAAAAGCCAAGGTTAGCATCCAGCACAAAAGAGCGAGTAGGCAAAGTAAAAGGTGGTCTAGGTTATGCAAAAATTTGAATCACCATCTCACGCCTCTTTAAGTTCATTATGTGAGTCAGAAGAACTATCAGATGTGTTGCATCCTTATGCTTTTATCCAAGGTCTTGTTTTCGCAGTCGCAGCAGCACCTGAAATTCCTATGCCAGAAGCATGGTTACCGTGGGCGATCAAAACGAGTCATCAACTGACTAATAATGAACAAGCAGATAAAATCACTGATATTTTGATGAAGATATTGCAAACACAATTAAGAAGTATGAGTGAAGAAAAAATAAACCTGCCGATGGGGATCACATTCAATCAGGATGGCCAAAAACAAAGCTCAGTTGCAGTGTGGTGCCAAGGTATGTTGTTTGGACATAGTCAACTCGAACCAGTTTGGCAACATGCTTGGAATAAAATGCAAGTGAGTGAAGTAACCCAGATGCAGCAACTTCAAAAAAACTTAAGCCATTGCTTATATATGTTCACTACTTTTGCCGATATCCCTTTGGCGGTTAAGCAGGCTGAAAATAGAGGTAACGATCAGTTACTTAATATATTACCAAAAGTATTTTTATCTTTTCCGCAAACCCTAAAAACCTATGTTGGATTATCTGGTAAGTTAGTCGATTTTTTACCCAATCAATTTGAAACTTTTGAGCAGAAATAGAGCCCCAATGAGGGCCGAGCTTTTGACTTTGCACTCAAAAATAAAAGAAACGGCGGCACTTTCAATAAAATACAACTATTTAGCTTTTCAGTAAAACGTACCTTACAAAAATATTTACGTATTACGTGACGACCAGTTTCGTCTCACGTAACTGACTGCGACACAGTTCCTGACTAATTTCTGGTATCAATATCCTTATCCGTTGACTTTACTGAAAAGTCAATTCGAAATAATTTTATGTCTTTGATATAGTTAGTAAAATATTTATAAAAATAAAATGGAAACAGATATGAAAAGTGCTTTTTGGTGTAAATGGATCACAATGCTTGTAATGATTTTGTTCACGTTCTCTGCTTGTATCGGTAACAATAATTTGAATACCACAGAGCCAGTAAAAAGTGGTGTCCAGTTGACAAACGAATCCATATTTGGCGACTGGGATTATAATGCAAAAAAACCAGGGGCAGTGCGCTGGTTAGATAAAGGGGCTAGTTACAGTGCTTTAGAAACTGCACCAGGTTATGAAGATGCCAAACTTGAAAAAGACCAATACGGCGACGACATCAAGGTTTATGAGGAAATTGTTCAATACGATCCAGCGACATTAGTTCGCAGCGTTTTATTGCCCTTAAAGCAACTTATTCCTCCAGGCTCTGACAAAGCGTTAGCCGTGGATGACTATCAATGGTCTGAGGACAAATCTAAAATATTAATATACACCAATGCTAAATATGTATGGCGTAAAAAAGACCGTGGTGACTATTGGATCCGCGACCTTAATTCTAATGAGTTATGGCAGTTAGGTGGCAAGCAATCCGCACCAGCACAAATGATGTTTGGTAAATTCTCACCAGATGGTTTGAAATTTGCTTATGTATGGCAAAACAACATTTATGTGCAAGATGTTATTACGCGAGAAGTAAAGGCTCTGACCACCGATGCTTCAAGTACTATTATCAATGGTCTATTTGACTGGGCTTACGAAGAAGAGTTCTCTATTCGTGATGGTTTTCGTTGGAGCCCTGATAGCCAACGTATTGCTTATTGGCAGCTAGATACCCATGCGGCTAAAGATTTTTTGATTATTAATAACACCGATACTTTATACCCTGTTGTGACGGCTATTCCTTATCCAAAAGTAGGTGAAGAAAATGCAGCAGCACGTATAGGGGTAGTGACCCTTGAAAGTGCTAATACCCAATGGGTTAAACTGCCGGGTGTGGCCAAAGATATGTATGTGCCCCGCATGGACTGGGCTAATAATAGTGAGCAATTACTGGTTCAGCAGTTTAATCGCAAGCAGGATACCAATACCTTATTTTACGCAGACGCAAGCACCGGTAAAATAGAGACGTTTTTAACTGAAAAAGAAGACACTTTTATTGAATTGATGATTGAGCCTAAATGGCTTGAACACTCTGATGATTTTATTTGGCAGAGTGAAAGAGATGGCTGGAAACACGTCTATCGTGTATCCAGAGACGGCAAAATATACCAAGATCTGACGCCGGGAGAGTTTGATGTTACTAAACTAGTGTCTGTTGATGAGATAAATGGTTGGCTGTATTTTATTGCCTCACCAGACAATGTGTCTCAACGTTATTTACAGCGTACACGCCTAGATGGCAGCGGTGAAATGCAGCAAGTCACTCCAAGTCAGTTTAGTGGTACCAATAGTTATCAAATATCTGCCGACTCAAGCTGGGCGATACATCGCTATTCATCCTTTCTTTCAGCACCTGTCTATAGTCTGATTTCACTGCCAGATCACAAGCCACATCAGGTGCTTGAAGACAACGCTGAGCTTGCGGCAAAACTGGCTAAGTTAAACCTAGGTGAACTTGAGTTTTATAGCGTAAAGGCTCAAGACGGTCTGCGTTTAGATGGTTATATGTTGCGTCCTGCTGGACTAGACAACAGCAAAAAATATCCATTGATTCATTTTGTCTACGGTGAACCAGCTGGTCAAACCGTGCGTGATGCTTGGCAGGGTAACCGAGGTATGTGGCACATGATGATGTCTCAGCGAGGTTTTGTTATTTCGTCGATTGATAACCGAGGCACAAAAGCCCCTAGAGGCCACGAGTGGCGACGTTCGATTTACGCCAGTAATGGTGATTTAGAAACACGCGACCAGTCCAATGCAATCACCGCTATGTGTATCCGGTGGAAGTATATAGATTGTGACCGTGTCGGTGTATGGGGGCATTCTGGTGGAGGGTCTCTAACGCTCAGTTTAATGTTTCGTTATCCGGAGTTGTTTAAAGTCGGCGTGTCTCAAGCACCAGTGCCTGACAAACGTCTTTATGACTCTATTTATCAAGAGCGTTATTCAGGCCTTTTAGAGGACAATATCCAGAACTACGTGGAATTTTCAGCTATTACCCACGCAGCCAAACTTGAGGGTAAATTATTGTTGGTACATGGTACCGGCGATGACAATGTGCATTATCAGGGCAGTGAGTTATTAATCAATGAGCTGGTCAAACATAACAAACAATTTGACCTGATGGCTTACCCCAATAGACGTCATGGAATTGTTGAAGGTGAGGGTACGTCATTGCATTTACAAACAATGCGATCGAAATACTTTATAGATAATTTGTAATCTGAGTAAATTAGACGGCGGTCTTTAAGTTTTAGAGGTCGCCGTTTTTTATACGAATTATTTTTGATTAAGAGACTAAAAGCACGCTTCGCGCCATCTTCCCGCGCGGTGTCCGCTTGCCATTTTCCCTAAAACAAGCCTTTTTGTGCTGTAACTTTAAATGTGGGAACCAGAGCAGTGGCGGAGCCACCTAAAGCGGTATCGGCGGAGCCGATGTCTTTTTTTCTTTTGCTCTACCTTTCGCATTTATGTTCGCCAATTATTTCTGCTATTTAGTAGGTCAATTTGCAGTGAAGCAAATTAAGGCTGATGCAAAATTGCGATGTATTTATGTCAGGAGTTAGCAGCGGCAAAGCTGAAGGAGAGAGTAGATTATTTTAATCTGAGCCACGCAGGTTCAGTTAGCTTTATTACTCATCAAATTAGGCAGAAAAAACGAGAAAACAAAAGATTCCGTCGTACTGTAGAGGGGTTAATTAAAAGTCTTATTAATCAAGCAACTTGACCCCAAATGTGACCCTAATCTGCAGGAAACTGTACTGCGGATAATTTAGAAATCTGGAAAGTAAATGCAAGTCCAGTTCAAAGTTCTTTTAAAGCCTTATCTAAAGAGCTTTGAACTGGATTAAACAAGCGAAGTGCGTTAGTTGATACTCTATACGCTTTACAGAGTTCTATAGGCTTTACAGAGTTAACACGTTTAAATTAATAATTAACCGCATTCTGGTGGTTTTCTGGAAAGTGAACCAGGTTGTGACTTGGCCTATGTTTCCAGACTTCTTCCAGAGTCCGAAATCAAGAGTATTAAATGGCT
>JAWUXU010000144.1:0-33377 GCA_034111145.1 Paraglaciecola sp. | reverse complement strand
CCGTATATGCAGCAAACTGGTTTACCCTGTTTGCTGCGAGTGACTCCGTTGTTTCCAACTCGTCTCCCTTGAAGCGAGGGCGCATTATAGACAGAACAACTTTGCATGCAACCCCTAATTTGCATTTATTGTTTAAGTGCTCAAAAAGCAATCGACATGCACATTTAAATAGCTATTTGAGGTGATTAGTAGTTAATTCTTTTTGGTATGATGTACCACATAAACTTAAATTAGGAATAGACATGTCCATTCGAACTTATAAAAGTAAATCCCCCAAATTTGCAGCGCATTGTTATATAGATGAATCGTCTGTATTAGTAGGTAACGTTGAATGCGCAGAGCATGTCAGTATTTGGCCACTTGTAGCAGCGAGAGGCGACGTTAATTATATAAAAATAGGTTCTAGGACCAATATTCAAGATGGAACCGTATTACATGTATCAAGAACAAGTGAAGCCACCCCTAATGGTTTTCCTCTTATTATTGGTGAAGATGTAACAGTAGGACATAAGTGTATGTTGCATGGTTGTACTTTGGGAAACAGAATACTAGTTGGAATGGGTGCGATTATCATGGACGGTGTAATTATAGAAGATGACGTCTTTATTGGAGCAGGCACATTAGTACCACCTAATAAAACACTAATAAGCGGATTCTTGTATAAAGGTAACCCTGCACAACAATCTAGACCATTAAAAGAAAGTGAAGTAGCATTTTTAAAACAGTCTGCATTAAACTACATAAAACTTAAAAATGAATACATTGAAGAATCTAGTTAAATTAATCTTTACCGATTCAGAACACATTAACATCTTCAGCGGTGAACCATACTTCACCGTCTGAATTTAGATTACCTTCTTCAAGTTCACGTTCAATCATTTCTTCTATTTCAAACTGCTTAGTATTATAGAGCGTTATTAATCCTTCTTTATCTAATCCACATATATAACAAGCCAGCATTTGGCCAGCCTCCATAATATCTATTTTAAGTGCCTCTTTTGTATCCATATACGCACAACCATCTAAAACTTGAACTGCTTGATTCATAAACTACTTCTTAATGTATGTATAACTTGCGATACATCGGGTCGACAACCAGTCCACAAGTAGAAACTTTCTGCCGCTTGACCAACCAACATGCCTAAACCGTCAAAAGTGTTTAATACTCCCAACTTTTGCGCATGTTGTAAAAATACAGTTGGTTCATCGGCATAACTCATATCGTATACATTAGCGCAGCTACTAATCACAGAATCTGGAATAGAAGGTAATTCCCCATTCAAACTGGCAGATGTAGAATTAATGATAAGGTCAAATGGTTGCTGAACCCCATCTAGTTGATTAAGGCCTATACCGATAACGTTTTCTTGAGGTAACAACGAAGCTAACTGCTGGGCTTTTTCTGCAGTGCGGTTAGCAACCAAAAGCAATGTTGGCTCCAATGTCAACAGGGATCGCAATACTCCCCTAGCGGCACCACCGGCACCAAGTAATAATATGCGAGCACCTTTAACTTGCACGTTTAAACGAAGAAGATCTTGGACTAACCCCTTGCCGTCCGTTGTATCGCCGAGGAAAGTACCATCTTCTTTTTTAATAACCGTATTAACAGCTCCAGCAATTTTCGCAGCAACAGATAACTCATCTACCCAAGTTGCTACCTGCTCCTTAAAAGGTGACGTTACATTGCAACCTTTTGCGTCTGGGTCGCTAAAAAAATTCGTAAGGGCTGGAATAAAGTTTTCTGGCGTTGCAAAAGTACGATCATATTCAATTAATAATCCCACTTGTTCAGCAAACATATAATGAATAGGAGGTGACTTACTCTGTTTTATCGGATTGCCGAATACAGTATATTTACTCACAATAACCATTCTCTTGGATGGAGGTAGTTAGCATATAAATCAGCTTCTTTACTACCTGGCTCTGGTACATAACAATACTCCCACCGAACTAGGGGTGGCATAGACATCAATATTGATTCGGTCCGTCCTCCAGTTTGTAATCCAAATAAAGTACCTCTATCATGCACCAAATTAAATTCTACATAGCGCCCTCGTCGATACAGTTGAAAATCGCGCTCTTTTTGACCAAAAGTAATGTCTTTACGTTTTTCCACTATAGGTATATAAGCATCTAAGAACCCATTTCCCACCGCCTGCATAAGCTTGAAACTTTTTTCAAAACCGTGTTTATTTAAATCATCAAAGAATAGCCCACCTACTCCGCGAGTTTCATCTCTGTGCTTTAAATAAAAATAATCATCACACCACTTTTTATATTCTGGATACACCTCATCACCAAAAGGCTGACACAGCTTATTGGCAACACTATGCCAATGTACAACATCATCATGAAATGGATAAAAAGGCGTGAGATCAAACCCACCTCCAAACCACCAAACAGGTTCTTCACCTGGTTTTTCAGCAATAAAAAAACGCACATTGGCATGAGTTGTTGGCACAAAAGGATTGTGAGGATGAATAACCAAAGACACACCCACAGCTTGAAAGCTCCTACCCTCCAGCTCTGGCCGAGCAGCGGTTGCAGATGCAGGTAATTTCCCTCCAAAAACATGGGAAAAGTTAACTCCGCCTTGTTCAATAAATTTACCGTTCGTTAACACGCGAGTGCGACCACCCCCGCCAAGCTCACGTTTCCAATTGTCTTCGACAAAACTCCCTTTGCCATCCACCAGCTCTAAGGTTTGACAAATATTGTCTTGTAACTTGAGTAAGTACTGTTTAACTTTTTCTATATCTGGCACTGAATTGGCTGTCATCTAACTAATTGTCTCTTATGGTTTGACCAGAAACCCCGTGACGGATTTGGCTGAGTTTATTTACACCGTCTACTAGTAATAAGGTCTTAAAGAATGATTGATATAATTGTTCAATATTTACGGCTGATTTACCCCGGCACATTAGCACTGCTAGTTATCAAAGGTTTACCCAATAACTCGCATAATTGACTTACAACAATGTGTTGGCTTACTCGCACTGCAATTAGATCATTATCACCCGTAATCCATTTGTGTAAATGTTTAGTTGCAGGTAATCACTGCGAATAGGTTTTAGCTACTAGAATTAAACTTTTACCTCCGGGCCGTTTGTTGTCAGCCAATAACTTATCTTCAGTAGATTCATTATCTGGATCACATCCAACTTCATATATAGATTCAGTTAGGTAAGCAATCAGTTACCCTTGCTGCAAGGCCAGAATAATAAGCCTGATTCTTCAATTTTTGATAGAAATTTGATGTAATCCAAAATTAGTCAGTTTTAAATTCAATCTTAACTCAGGTGTATAATTCAGACACGCAGTGTAAAGAAGACCTTTATCGTGCTTTATTGAGGTTTAGGAATTTTACATTGGCATTGTTTTTGTGGGCATAGAAGTTCAACTTCAGTGCTTCCCTTCTTCTCTTGCATAATCGGCCAATGGCATTCTGGACATGAATAGTCAACAGGTGGCAGATTCAAGAGATATCGACATTTAGGATAATCATCACATGCATAAAATGACTTGCCAAACTTATTTGCACGCTTTTTAATGTGTCCTTTTTTACACGAAGGGCAGCTTAGTTGTGTATCCTCGCTATTAGAGTTTGATTCTATATAATCACAATCAGGAAAGTCACTACAACCAATAAACAAGCCATATCGCCCCTTTTTAATCACTAACTGAGATTGACATAAGGGGCAGACAGAGCCCTCAATGGTTTTGATCTCAGCACTTTCGTATTCGTGTAAGGGTTTTGAAAAGTCACATTTTGGATAATGGCTGCAACCAATGAAAGCACCAGACTTACCTCGTCTGATGTTTAATTTGGCATTGCACTCTGGGCAAGGTCCGAAAGCTTGTTCAGACGCGCTAGCTGAAAAAAGAGATTGATCAATCTTAGACATTTAATAAATCACTATTACTATTAATAGATAAAGAATAATTAGTGAAGCGGCCCTTCCGGCTCTTCAAACAACAAATCTTCCATCTGAGCATAAGCATTTTCTTTTCCAGGTACATTAAACAGCACCATCAAAACGACCCATTTCATGTCCTCTAGACAAAATTCTTTGGAGTCAATCTCCATCACTCGATCAATCACCATTTCTCGGGTAGATGAATCTAATACATTAATTTGTTCTAGGAACATTAGAAAACCACGACACTCAACATCTAATCGCATCTCTTCATCTTGTGTATACACTCGATTAACAAAAGAAGTAGGGCCTTTTGCTAAGTAAGGTTTAATGTCAGTCTCTTGCAATGCAGCAAGTTTTTCCAACCAGGACAAGGCTTTATATATTTCGTCATGATGAAAACCGGCTCTTACAAGCTCATCTGTCAGTTCGTCTTGATCAACCCGTATTTCAGTTTCGTTATGGATAAAGTTTTCAAATAAATACATGAGGATATCGAACATGCTATTTTTCCCCCAATTTAATGTAACCGCCGGGAACAGCGGTCACTAAACCGCGTAATTCATATTCTAATAATTGTGACATTACATCTGCTACTTCTATGCCGCTGCGCTGTGACACTATATCTAGTGGCGTTACTTCAAAATCTACACTATCTAACAATTTGTCTGATGCCAAGCTTTCTGACATATTTTTTTCCGATTTATCTACTTTTTTGTTTAAAACAGGCAAAATAAGATGTTGAAACTCTTCATTAATATCTTCTATGCATGTAACCAACTTCGCTCCTTGTTGAATCAAATGATGACATCCTGCGGACATAGGGTTGTGAATATTCCCCGGTAGCGCAAATACTTCTCGATTTTGCTCTAAGGCAGATCTCGCAGTAATTAACGAGCCACTCTGCATCGCCGCTTCGACAATGAGCGTGCCAACAGACAAACCACTGATAATACGATTTCGTCTTGGAAAGTATTCTGGCCGACCAAGTGTATTGGGCGCAAACTCAGAAATAATCACACCATCGTTTTGCAGAATTTCTTCTGCTAGCTGTATATGACGCCGCGGATACATTTTATCAATAGCTGTACCTAAAACAGCTATTGTAGTGAAACCTCCTAAAACTGCACCTTGATGGGACAGTCCATCAATACCAAGTGCTAAGCCACTAGTAATTGTCCAACCACATTCGCTTAAACGTCTAGCAAAATATTTAGCATTTTCCTTTCCCTGTGGGCTTGGAGCTCTGCTTCCTACCATTGCAATTTGGTAGTTGTTCAAATGTTTAATGTTGCCATAACCGTATAATAGTGGAGGAGGACTAGAAATTTGCTTTAGCAAGCCTGGATAACTAGGATGGTCGTAGTGAAGTAAAAAACGGTTGTTCGCAGTATTGAGCCAACGCAAGCTTAATTTAATGGTACTCATATCAGGATGCAAAATGGCTTTTATTTGCTTGGGGTTAAAGCCTATTTCCTCCAGAGAAACTTTTGATAAAGCGAATAATTTAGACAATCCAACATCGAACTTTAACTTTAACCTCCTCAAGCTAACAACCGAAAAATTCGGTACCTGAGTCAACTTCAACCAATTTTCCAACTCGCCACTTTCAGTACCATCTAAATCAACATCCTGTTGCATATTTTGTGCTCTAGATAGTTATCCACTAGGATTAAGGTTTTGCGACAATCATTCCTCTCTTTATAACTTTAGCTGATTTAGTAATAAGTGCATAACTTGCTGTATCAAAAGCTTTAAATACAACCACTTCACCAACCTTCAACCCTGGCTGAATAATTTCATTACCTTTATTGAAAGCACTGCGGATCATGTTAGATTCGCCTTCATATTTTGGTTGTTTACCGTCGATTATTTTTGGCCCTTGGCTGTATATGCCCATTATCGTGCCAGCAGAAACTTGATCAGAACCAATATCCAGCACAACTACATTATATTTACCCAGTAAGTTATGTTGTTCTAAATCATCGATAATATAACCAGTCTGGTCTACTGCGGCCAAAAGCAGAATTCCATCTGGCTCATGCTTAACGGCGGGAATTATTTTATCGCCCCGCTTAACTTCCAGTTTTGCTTTCAATATTTTAATCAGTTTTTGTTTGCCTAAATCTACATCTATCACCTTAGCACTGGCTAAATAACGTACTTGTAAGCCAATGAATTTGCCATCCATGTCATAAAGCTCATTCTGTTTCCTTACAATGTTTAAGTTCTCTTTACTGCGACGGGAGGCTTTTCCAAGTATTAGGTTATCAGTTGCGAAACGCACGGCTCCTTCTTGATCACCCAAAACATATGGATAACGATCATAAGCTTGCTGCGTCATAATCGTTTCGTTTTCTATGTAAGGTTTAATAACTGACCATGGTAATGCAGGTATAGCCTCAGGGGTTTTAAAGGACTTATTACCCTGCGGAGAAAGCTTTATTTCAAGCTTTATTGGTTCTCTAACTACTTCGAGAAGAATTTCACCTTTCTCATTTTTAACCAAGCGTAACTCGTCGCCGGGATAAATAAGATGCGGGTTAGTGATATGTATATTAGTGCGCCAAAGCTGGGGCCATTGCCAAGGTTTATCCAAATACATATTAGATATACCCCATAAAGTATCACCTTTTTTTACCACATAGACTTCAGGAGCGGTATCTTTGACAAAAATGCTATCTGCAAAGCAAGACACTGGCATGAGTACCAAAAGTATCAGCAACCTAATTAATTTTTTGCTCATCATTCCTATACACACCTTGATGCAGTGACTATTATGTTTTGGATCAATATACGTTAGAATAACGTAAGTTAAGACGTATTAAATAGTCATTTCTATTTAATCGTATGTTAAATAATACACCAACATTAACTTTTTCACTGTAGCGTAAAGTTATTATTGGTTACATTAGTTCCTGAGTCCGAGCCTCATTATAGTTGAATAATACAATGTCAATATTAAATGTACTGCGCTTTCCTGATGAGAGATTGCGCACAGTAGCAAAAAAAATAGGAAGCGTTGATAAATCTATCACCACGCTAATTACCGATATGTTCGACACCATGCGTGACGAAAATGGTATAGGTTTGGCAGCAACACAAGTCAACGCACATAAGCAGTTGGTGGTAATGGATGTATCAGAAAATCAAGATGCTCCTATGGTTTTTATCAACCCTGAAATCACTCACAAAGAAGGTAAAACTATCAGCGAAGAGGGTTGTTTATCTGTACCAAATAATTATGCTCAGGTTGAAAGAGCTGAAAAAATCACGGTTTCTGCTCTAGATAAAGCAGGCGAACCTTTTACTTTAGATGCTGATGGTTTACTGGCCATTTGTATTCAGCATGAGTTGGATCATCTAAAAGGCATATTATTCGTGGATTATTTATCCCCACTTAAACGCCAAAGAATTAAAACCAAGTTAGAAAAAGAAGCCCGACTTGCAACAAGAGGCTAAAACACAATTGAATAACCCATTCAAAATAGTTTTTGCAGGAACGCCTGAGTTTGCAGCATTGCATTTACAAGCACTGATAGACTCTGCGCATGATGTCATTGCAGTTTACAGTCAACCGGACCGCCCCGCGGGAAGGGGTAAAAAACTACAAGCCAGTGAAGTCAAAAAACTAGCTATTGAACATGCAATACCAGTTTTTCAACCACAATCATTGAAAACAGCAGAAGCACAGCTTGTTTTAGCTGAATTACAAGCAGATGTAATGGTAGTGGTAGCTTATGGCCTTATTTTGCCGAGTTCTATATTGAACACTCCTAAATTTGGCTGCCTCAACGTGCATGGATCTCTGTTGCCAAAGTGGCGAGGTGCAGCACCTATTCAGCGTTCCATATGGGCTGGGGACAGCGAAACAGGTGTAACTATTATGCAAATGGATGAGGGCTTGGATACTGGTGCTATGTTATTTAAACATTCACTTAGCATTACCAAAAAAGATACCAGCTTCAGTATGTATCAAAAGCTAGCGGAAATTGGACCTAAGGCGCTCATTGAAACCTTAGCAACCCTAACGGAATTAAAACCTGAGACCCAGAATAATGAACTGGCTAGCTACGCAAAAAAACTGTCAAAAGAAGAATCTAAAATTGATTGGGAATTGCCTGCTGAACAACTAGAAAGGAATATTCGGGCTTTTAATCCATGGCCCGTAGCATTTTTCACACTTAACGGTTTCAATATCAAAGTGTATGCCTCTTGTGTTGTTAAAAATGAAAGTCCTGAATTTCTTGCAGGGCAGATTATTAAATCAGATAAACAGGGTATTTTAGTCGCAACAGGTAATGAATCTTTATTGCTGACAAAGCTGCAACTTCCAGGAAAAAAGCCCATGGCAGCCGCCGACGTGTTAAACGGCAGAGCAGATTGGTTTGCAGTCGGTGACTCGTTAATATGAAATGTATTTTATGAAGGCTAAATCAAAAAACATGCAATTCAATCATTTCAATCTACGTGCAGATGCCGCGAAGGTGCTGCATCAAATATTAGAAGAGGGCCAATCCGCAAGGGAATGTTTGCCCCTAGCCCAATTACCACATAAAGAACAAGATAAAGCGTGGCTGCAAGAAATGGTCTACGGTGTTTTGCGTAATTTACCTATTTTACAGTTTTGGCTAAGGCAACTACTCGGTAAACCATTAAAAAATCGGTTTAAGATTGTAGAGCAATTGATCATGTTAGGGTTTTATCAATTAACTTTTAGTCGGGTCAGCCAGCATGCTGCGGTGTCTGAAACAGTCGCTGCATGTCAGCCACTTAATACTTTAGCCATGAAAGGTTTAGTCAATGCCATCTTACGCACATTTATCAGAGAAGAAATGTCCCAGCGAGAAGCCCCAAATAAACAAATAGGGTCAGGGTTACCTAAATGGTTATACAAAAAACTCGAAGCCGAATATGAAGAAGGTTTTGCTGATTTAGTAGCAAATATGCAAGTAAAGGCGCCGATTTGGCTTAGAGTCAATACTTGCAAAATTTCTCATGTAGATTTTGCCGAAGAATTAAAGAAAGCCTCTATAGAATTTAATGATTCCCCCGAACATCCAGAAGCTTTTATATTGTCAAAGGGTTATGACGTAACTAGTTTACCCGGTTTTGATTCAGGGTGGTTTGCTGTTCAAGATGGTGGTGCGCAACTTGCAGCTCATTACCTTAAGCCAGAACAAGGTGAGTCCGTCTTAGATTGTTGCGCCGCGCCGGGTGGTAAAACCTGTCATTTAATTGAATTCCAAACGAATATAGCAAAAATGGTTGCTTTAGAAATAGATGAAAAACGCTCTGTAAGAATTGAAGAAAATTTAGTCCGCCTAGGCCATAGCGCTAATATTGTTGTGGCTGACGCAAGTACTCCAGAAAAATGGTGGGATGGTCAACTATTCGACCGCATATTACTTGATGCCCCCTGCTCTGCTACTGGTATTATTCGCCGGCACCCTGACATAAAATGGCTGCGTAAGGCTAAAGACATCGAGGTACTTGTGAACCTTCAGAAACAAATATTAGACGCTATATGGCCGCTCATTAAACCGGGCGGAACGATGCTTTACGTAACTTGTTCTATTTTGCCCGAAGAAAACCATCTACAAATACGAGACTTTTTATCTCGAACTTCTAACGCATTGTTAGATAATACTTTTTACAACGATTCTGTGGATAAACCCGGAAAACAAATTTTACCGGGAGATCAACAAATGGATGGTTTCTATTATGCCCGACTTCTTAAGTCTCTGTAATAAAAGGTTTAAATACCACTAATGAAGATAATTATCCTTGGCGCAGGCCAAGTTGGCGCCACTTTAGCTGAAAATTTGGTCGGTGAAAAAAATGAAATAACCGTCATAGATTCAGATCCGGATACCCTAAGGCACCTGCAAGATAGGTTAGATTTGCAAGTTGTAGCGGGTATGGGTTCGCATCCAGATGTGCTAAAAAAAGCAGGGGCAGAAGATGCCGACATGCTAATTGCAGTAACCAATAGCGATGAAAGCAACATGATGGCTTGCCAGGTTGCATATAGTCTATTCAAAACACCGACTAAAATTGCCCGTGTTCGCTCCGAACAATACATTATTTATCAAGAACAACTATTCAAGCATCAAGATGTACCCGTCGATCACATTATTGCCCCTGAGCAATTAGTTACCCGAGCGATAAAACGCTTGATAGATTATCCAGGTGCATTGCAAGTAGTTGAATTTGCAGATGGCAAAGCTAGCCTAGTCGCGGTTAAAGCCTACTACGGAGGTTTATTGGTAGGCCATGCACTTTCAACCCTGAAGGAACATATCCCTAATGTAGAAACTCGTGTGGCTGCGATTTACCGAAGAGGGAAACCCATTCGTCCGCTAGGTACAACTATTATTGAAGCTGATGACGAAGTCTTTTTTATCGCTGCCACTAAACATATCCGCGCGGTAATGAGCGAACTACAAAAACTTGAGTCAAATTATAAACATATTATGATCGCAGGTGGCGGGTTAATTGGTGCTGGGCTAGCGAAATTACTTGAGCACAATCACAACGTAAAGTTAATTGAATACGACCCTAAGAGAGCTAAATACCTTTCTGCTCATTTAGATAAAACCATTGTTTTTGCTGGTGACGCATCAGATCATGAGTTATTAACCGAAGAAAATGTCGAACAAGTTGACGCTTTTATTGCTGTCACCAACGATGACGAAGCCAACATTATGTCAGCAATGTTAGCTAAACGACTTGGCGCTAAAAAAGCCATGGTACTGATCCAACGCGGAGCCTATGTTGATTTAGTCCAAGGCGGAGAAATTGATATTGCATTCTCTCCACAGCAGGCCACTATATCTGCACTACTCACTCACATAAGACGAGGAGACATAGTAAACGTTTACTCACTTAGAAGAGGTGCTGCAGAAGCTATTGAAGCCATTGCCCATGGAGATCGAAACACATCAAAGGTAGTTGGTCGAGAAATCCGTGAAATTAAACTCCCTCCTGGCACTACCATCGGTGCCATCGTCCGGAGCGAAGAAGTTATCATTGCCCATGGCGATACAAAAATCGAAGCTAATGATCACGTTATTCTTTTCCTTGTTGATAAGAAGTTTATTAGTCATGTAGAGAAGTTATTCCAGCCGAGTGCATTCTTTTTCGGCTAAAAAACCAGATTAAATTTGTTCTTACCGCTGTATAAAATTATCGCAATTAGTACAAGATATTAGCTTTTCAACGCTATAATTTTGTACTACATTTATTAACGTTAAGGATAGTAGAAGTATAACAAATATTTAATACTGAAATTTTAGGGACGAAAGCAATGAACCGATCTATTTTCAATAACCTATCCAAAACACATACCAATAACTCAGCATACAAGCACTTTTGGTGCGTATTAAGTATATTTTGCATGCTAGTCATATCTTCTGATTCTTTTGCTCAAGAGGAATCAGATGATGAGGCAATGGCTCGTATGCAAGCTCAACTCAATCAAGAAGTCATGTCTAAACCCTTCTTAGCGGAGAAGCCTGAAGAGGTGGATGCGTATATAAAAAACATGATGGCCAAAAAAACCACTCCCCCCGAGTACTCTGGGACGTATTGGCGACCTGGATATACTTGTCGAGACTTGCTGCGTTATAACTGGAAACAATATCGTAACTGTCGTTATTATCACCGATACCACGGTCGGTATTATTATTGATGCTGGGTGTTTTTAGCTACAACAATAAAATACAAAAAAACTCATGAAATTTATGAAATAGGAATCACCATGACTAAAAGAAAAAACCAACTAAATATTACTGTGATTGCTGTAACCGCACTTTTTTTATCTGGCTGTGCGGCGCTGCATACTTCAATTGACAAAAAAGATTTAGATGTTCAAACTAAACTCAGCACTGCTGTATTTGTAGACTCTGTTCCGCCTGAACAAAGAAAAATTTACTTAGAAGTTCGTTCAGCTGTACAAGAATTTGATCGTAACGCTTTTAGAGTAGCACTAAGGGACCAAATCACTAATAGCGGCAATGGTTATGCTCTGGTCGATAGCCCTAAAAATGCTCAGTACAGTATGAGTGTGTTTGTTCGTAATTTAGAAAAAGCATCACCCTCAGCCGCCAGTAACTATTTAAAGAGTGGCTTTGAAGGAGTCGCCGGTGGTGCTGCCCTTGGTTATGCAACGGGTAATAGAGGTCAAAATGCAATGGCAGGAGGTGTTATTGGTGGCTTAGTATCAACTGCCGCTAATGCATTTGTTAAAGACGTAACTTTTTTATTAGTGGCTGATATTCAAATAAAAGAAAAAGCAGCTAAAGGCGTTTTAGTGCGTAAAGACTCAAAAACAAACACTAAAACTTCAGATGATGGGTCTTCCACGCAGACTTCGTCAGAGGTTAGTAACCGCAAAGAATATCGTACTCGGATTGTAACTACAGCTAATAAAGCCAACTTAAAACTCGAAGAAGCTCAACCTCTTATGTTGAGTAAAACTGCTTACGCTATGGCGTCATTTTTCTAAATACAATATTCAACTAGGTAAGAAAGGTCAGCAAAACGTGGGCTTTAGCTGCGCCAAAAAGTAGGTGAAAATAACACTAACAATGAAAATACTTCTAATCGGCCAAACAACATTGCTACTATTAACAACCACTTACCACTATCAGACACATCTGCATAAGTAGCAGCAACGTTACCCAAACCCGGGCCCAAATTATTGAGTGTTGCGGCGGTTGCACTGAAGGCAGTCACGTCATCCATCCCCGTAGCGATTAGACCGATCATAATAATGACAAAGACCATGGCATAAGCTGAAAAGAATCCCCACACTGCTTCGACAACTCTATCCGGCAGAGCCCTTTCACCTAGTTTTACCGAGTAAACAGCTTTAGGGTGGATTAAACGATCGACCTCTCGTTTACCTTGTAAATAAAGTAATAAAACTCGAATAACCTTTAAGCCGCCCCCTGTTGAACCAGCACAACCACCAATAAAGCTTGAGAAAATTAGCATAATAGGCAAAAACGCGGGCCAGTTGGAGAACTCTGTAGTGGTAAAACCGGCTGTTGTACTGATAGATACAGATTGAATCAAGGCTTGGTCAAAAGCTATCCCAGCATCTGCATACCAACTGGACTGAATTAACACAATAAAGCAAATTAACACCAGACTAGTCTGAATTATAAAAAATGCTTTTAGTTCAGGATCATAAAAGTATCCTTTAAGAGAACGCCCAGAAGCCGCAGCATAGTGCAAAGCAAAGTTCAGTGCTGCAATCCATAAAAATACAACACATACTATATTCACCCCCAAACTATTAAAATGACCTAAACTGGCGTCATAATTACTAAACCCGCCTATAGCGATGGTTGAAAAGGCATGGCAAATGGCATCAAACCAATTCATGCCTACAATCCAGAACGCTAAGGCACAAACAACAGTGAGAGATAAATAAATGTACCAGAGATGCTTCGCAGTATCAGCTATTCTTGGAGTCATTTTAGAGTCTTTTACTGGGCCTGGGGTTTCTGCACGATATAACTGCATTCCACCTACGCCCAATATAGGTAAAATTGCAACGGCGAGAACAATGATCCCCATACCCCCTAACCATTGTAATTGTTGGCGGTAAAACTGAATTGCTTTAGGCAAATAATCTATACCTTCAATGACAGTTGCACCCGTTGTTGTCAAACCTGAAAAGGCCTCAAAAAATGCGTCCGTCGTAGACATCTGAGGCTGTTCTAACAATAAAAATGGCAATGCACCAAAACTTGCAAGAACGGTCCAGAATAACACCACAATTAAGAATCCTTCTTTAGCTCTTAAATCTTTTCTATAACTTCTATTTGGATACCAAATAGTTATGCCCGTAATTAAACACAAAAGGAATGCCGATAAGAATGGCAGGCCACTACCATCTTCATATATGACGGACACAATTACTGGAGGGATCATGGTGACACTGAATAAAGCAACAAGCAGCCCAAGGATCCTAATGATAGTACGATATTGCATGGTTTAGCTTTGATCCAAAATAGATTTGCCATATGACACAACTGGCAAGTATGGAGATAAAAGGTTTAATTTTGGGTAAATCATTGGATTAACTATTTTTCTTGTAATTATTGTCTGCTGAAAGCCAAAACAAAGCCTAATTAAAAAAAGTAGAGCTGTGCAATTATGTTTGTGTATTTTAATTTATAAGATAACAGAAAGATCGTTGCCGTCGAAAATATTTTGTCGAAAGCCAACAACAATTTATGTTTGCTAAAAACAAATCTGATAATTTAAGTTTGTATGCATTCACACACTAAATTTATTTTAATTACAAACTTATTCGTTATTAAATCAGGCTACAGAATAGCCAAATCAGGGCTTATATTCTTTTGTCACTATTGAGCCCTAAATATAACTTAAAATAATTTAAAAATGTTCTTTTCTGGCGCTCAAAATGTGTGTATCTTGTGTGCCAGATTTAAGGTCAGCACTCGCATGTTTAAATTTTTATCCACAATAAATTAATTGCTTCTTTGTTTTTGCTGAATTTTTAAATCACCTATAAATACATGTTTATTAATATGTTTTTAAGTTTCTGCCGTAATTTCATATACCAATGAATATATTATCTAATATATTATCTACATACTTATCCACAGATCTATTTGTGGATTAATGATAAATTCCATCACTTATGACATTCTTTTAAATTTAAAATCTTCTAAATTAAATATATGGGCTCCTATAATGGCATCTGAAGCAAAAACACTTTTTAATCCTCTAATATTAGTAGATGGTTCATCTTATTTATTCAGAGCTTACCACGTACCTTATTTACAAGCGTTATCCACTTCTTATGGACAACCTACAGGTGCAATTACTGGTGTGTTGAACATGATAAAAAGCTTACAGAAAGACTATCCAAGCGGAAACATAGTGGTAATTTTTGATGCCAAAGGAAAAACCTTTCGCAACGATATGTATTCTGAATACAAAGCCAACCGCCCGCCGATGCCTGACGATCTAAGAACACAAATTGCTCCCTTGCATGAAATTATCGAGGCAATGGGTCTGCCTTTATTGGTTATTGAAGGTGTCGAGGCGGATGATGTCATCGGTACACTCGCTAATCAGGCATCTAAACTTGGAATGGAAACTGTCATTTCTACCGGCGACAAAGACATGGCACAACTTGTTACTCCCCATGTTCGATTAATTAATACTATGACCAATGTCGAAATGGACGAAGCAGGTGTAGAAGAAAAATTTGCTGTAAGGCCCGACCAAATTATCGATTATTTAGCTTTGATGGGTGACAAGGTGGACAATATTCCAGGTGTTGACAAATGCGGGCCTAAAACAGCAGCTAAGTGGCTGGCTGAACATGGCACACTTAAGCAAGTTATGGCAAATGCTGACAATGTAAAAGGGAAAGTTGGCGAACATTTGCGTAATGCACTTAGTCATCTGCCTTTGTCTTACGAATTGGCCACGATAAAATTGGACGTGACCCTGCCCGAAAAAGTACAAGATATAAGGGCAACAAATGTAAATTTTGATAAGTTAATTGCTCTGAGTAGTAAGTTTGAATTGAAACGTTTACTGACTGAAACCCAACAAAAATTAAAACAAACCTCAACAGCTCAAAGCACACCACCAAAAGAACTTAATAAACCAATTTATGAATCTAGTAATTATCACACTATATTGACCCAAACCGACTTTGACATTTGGCTAGAGAAACTCAAAACGGCGGATTTGTTTGCATTCAATACAGAAACGACCAGTTTAAATTATATGGATGCCGAATTAGTGGGCGTTTCATTTTCTATATCCGCCACAGAAGCTGCTTATCTGCCTGTTGCTCATGATTATATAGATGCACCTGAGCAACTAGACCGAGCGCAAGTATTAGCCTCACTTAAACCGCTACTAGAAGATCCTGAAATAAAAAAAGTAGGACAACATCTCAAGTACGATAAAAACGTACTAGCTAACTACAATATCAATTTACAAGGTATCGCGTTCGATACAATGCTTGAATCCTATGTGTTAAATAGTGTTGCCACCCGTCACGATATGGATAGTTTAGCAGAAACATACTTAGGACAAACAACAATACATTTTGAAGACATCGCAGGAAAAGGCGCCAAACAAATTACGTTTAATCAGATTCCACTAGATAAAGCAGCTCCCTATGCAGCAGAAGATGCAAACATAACGTTACGTTTGCATGAGGTTATCTGGCAAAAACTAAGCGAGGAAAAGGATTTAATCAATGTATTTAAGGAAATAGAACTACCCTTAATACCTGTTTTAGCCAAAATGGAACAATTTGGCGTACTCATTGATAGCCAAAAACTTGCGCAACAAAGCCAGGACTTAGCGGTACGAATCTTAGAGTTAGAAAAAAAAGTACATGAACTTGCTGGCGAAGAATTCAATTTAGGTTCTCCAAAGCAATTGCAAGAAATCCTCTATAAAAAAATGGATTTACCCGTTCTAAAGAAAACCCCGAAAGGTGCACCATCAACAGCAGAAGAAGTTTTACAGGAATTGGCCATAAATTACCCACTACCCAAGTTATTGATGGAGTACAGAGGGTTAAGTAAATTAAAAAATACTTATACAGATAAATTACCAAAGATGATAAACGCTCGCACAGGAAGAGTTCATACTTCTTATCACCAAGCAATTACAGCAACAGGTCGATTATCTTCTACCGATCCTAATCTACAAAATATCCCCATTCGTACTCAAGAAGGCCGCAGAGTGAGACAGGCATTTATTGCAAGAACAGATTATAAGATTGTAGCCGCCGATTATTCACAAATTGAATTACGGATTATGGCGCACTTATCAGGTGACAAGGGCTTGTTGAAGGCATTCGCTACCGGACAAGATATTCATACAGCAACGGCTTCGGAAGTATTTGATACTCTCATTGAAGAAGTAAGTATTGAACAACGTAGAAATGCTAAAGCCATCAACTTTGGTTTAATATATGGTATGTCTGCATTTGGTTTATCCAAACAACTTAATATACCTCGTCATGATGCACAAAAATATATGGACCTGTATTTTGAACGTTATCCATCCGTGTTAACTTATATGGAGGAAACACGACAAATCGCCAAAGAGAAAGGCTATGTTTCAACGGTGTTTGGCAGACGATTATATTTACCTGAAATTCATGCTAGTAATGGTATGCGTAGAAAAGGCGCGGAACGAGCAGCGATAAATGCGCCCATGCAAGGTACTGCCGCAGACATCATAAAAAAAGCGATGTTAGCAGTTGATGAGTGGATTGAAACACTTCCTACTGACGATGTGCGGATGATCATGCAAGTACATGACGAATTGGTTTTTGAAATTAAATATTATAAATTAACTGAATATCAAAACAAAATTATCTCGTTAATGGAACAAGCTGTGCAGCTTGACGTTTCACTTACTGTTGAGGCAGGTGTTGGAGATAACTGGGATGAAGCTCATTGATTCTATCTATCCTTCAGATTTGCGATTAGATAACCAAATATTTTTGGGTTACAGATATGGTCTGAACAAACTTATCTTCAAAGGCTCCAAAATGTAAAAAATTTTTACTTCCTCTAAAATTTCCGTGAATGTAGATTTTTTTAAAAACATAAAGTAATTTTGAACTTAACCTTTCAGTTAGCCTCTTATCCTCAGTTTATGTGTGTCTCTATGTGTTTTACCCCATTCTTTAATGGGGTTTTTTTTATTTTAAAAAACATAAAGTAATTTTGAACTTAATCTGCTGGTCATTATTTTATCTGTAGTTTATGTGTCTCTACGTGTTTTACTATAGGTCATCACTTACAAAATTTTTTCAATTCAGTACAGCAAAAATTCTTATTTTATTAAGCGCTATGCAATCAGGATCGGGTCGCTTCATAACTTAACCCTTTTTCTTTTCATAGCCGTACCAACTGTCTAGTTTTTGTTGAAGATTTTCTAGTCCAATGCCACTTAGAGACGAGAAAACGTCAACGGTGACATCCCCACAAAAGGCTAAAGCCGCTTCGCGAGCCATCATTAATTGATTTTTACGATTACCAGATTTTAATTTGTCAGCTTTAGTGAGTAGTGCGAGTACAGGTAAATCTGCTGCTACTGCCCAATGTATTAAGTCTTGGTCTAAATCTTTGAAAGGGTGACGAATATCCATCAACACCACTAGTCCTTTAATACTCTCTCTCTTTTGTAAATATTCCCCCAAAGATCTTTGCCATTTCTTTTTTATGGCAATTGGTACTTTTGCGTACCCATAGCCTGGTAAGTCTATTAACCTTCGATTTTCATCTAATTGAAACACATTGATTAGTTGTGTACGACCCGGCGTTTTGCTGGTTCTAGCCAACCCTTTCTGACGAGTTAATTTATTCAACGCACTCGACTTTCCAGCATTAGAACGGCCTGCAAAGGCAATTTCAATTCCTTCATCGGGTCCTAAGTGTGTAATATCAGGGGCACTGATACTAAACTTTGCTTGACTATAATGACTCACATCCACTCCTGAAAACGCTGTAAAACTATTGTTATTATATTAACTTAGTTCATTATATCAGGGAAAAGAGAAATCGATGTGCGTTTTAAAATTAGATAAAAACATAAGTTATCTAATGAATTTATTTTACTGACGGCGTAAATGTGTAAAATACCCTTTCTATGTTCAAGAGTAGCCAGCTAATTAAAATGTTTAATGAGATAATGATGAAAAAAATAGGTCTGTTAATCTGTTTGTTTTTAGGTTTTAGTTCGAGTGTCATAGCGCAAGGTAATGCTGAAAATGGTAAGGCCAAATCTACTACTTGTGGTGCATGCCATGGTTCAGATGGGAATAGCGCAATTTCTATGAACCCTAAGCTTGCCGGTCAACATGTAAAATATTTAGTTAAGCAGTTAACTGAATTTAAATTGGCTAGCCAAACTGGTGGTAAAGAAGGCCGAAATAATGCTGTAATGAACGGTATGTCAGCTGCGTTATCAGAACAAGATATTCTTGACTTGGCGGCATATTATTCAAGCCAAGAAGCAACACCCGGCGAATCAACACCAGACTCTGTAGA
The DNA here is from genome assembly GCA_034111145.1 of Paraglaciecola sp. Lineage (GTDB taxonomy): Bacteria > Pseudomonadota > Gammaproteobacteria > Enterobacterales > Alteromonadaceae > Paraglaciecola. Next base: position 14,377 of record JAWUXU010000144.1, on the reverse strand, counting down.
GCAAGGAAAAAAACTTTATGCTGGTGGAGACTTAGAACGTGGTGTTACTGCATGTATTGCATGCCACGGTCCAAGAGGCAATGGAACTAGCTTATCTGGTTTTCCTGATATAAGCGGTCAACATTCAAACTATATTGCAACTCAGCTTAAGGCTTTTCGTTCTGGCGAAAGAGCCAATTCTTTAAATGGTATGATGGCTGACATCGCTAAGAGAATGACCGACAAAGATATAGAAGTCATATCTAATTACGTTGCAGGTCTTCATTAATATATTTACTATATTTCATTTGAAGTGATAATTTGTTATTCAATATTAACAAAAGATTGACTCACTGATTCAATTGTAAAATATATGTAAATTAGTTGTAAATGTATTCTGTTCCTGTATTATGATTTTAAATAAGTACAAAAATGGAATTTAACCTTCAAGCTTCAAGCTTGTTACGGACTTAATATAACATCATATATTGTTCTGCATTTAATATGCATTACGGGAACCGCATGGATGAATAATAAAGTATTAGGAAGATCGATAATAATAAAATAATCTTCGTTAAAAATTAATAATAAGAGAAGATAAGACGGACAAATAAATTGTTTAGGATGAACAAACATTGGGAGATGCGTCTGCTGACACACTCATCTTCGAAAAGGCGATAGTTATACTATCGCCTTTTTTCTGTCAAAAATTTACTGATAGCACAACTGCACTATCAAAACTAAGGTAGAATCACCCCATTATTAAGACCTACACAGGTGATTTATGGCTAGACTAAAAAAATCTCGTAAAGTTGGAAAAATTGGCATAACCAAAACGCCTTCAAACGTTCGCAAACCGACCGAAAAACGCGTCAAAAAACATCTTGGAAAACCAGCAGGAAGTCGTAACAATGAGGCTTTAACTGTCAGACAAGACGTTAAAAAGGTTAATAAAGATCCGAGACATGGTAGTAAAAAGCCTGTTAGCTTGTTTGCAGAAGCAAAGGAACAAAAATCAGTAGTGAAAAAAGTTAAATATTTTTCACCTACACAGGAGCTTGAGGCTATCGAACAAGATCCTCGTTTAGCTTCTCTTTTGGATAAAATTGATCTTGGCAAAAAAATTGCCAAAGAAGACCAATATTATGTGGATCAGACATTAACAAGACATAAAATACTATGCGATATGCTTGGACTAACAAACGAACCTGAACAATCTGATGCTGCATCTGGCAATAAAACAGATCTTTATTCTCAGTTTGAATCTATAAATATCAGTGACTTCAAAGATTAACCAACAGATTAGTATTATGAATATCATGTTTATACTTATTGCTTTATTTATTGTTTCCGGTCTTACGTTGTATACTGGTTTGCTTTTATTTAGATTAAGAACCCAAAAGCAAGTCCGAAATAAGAAAATCCAACAAAGAATACATAAAATTTCTGAAAGTATACAAACCATTGCTAAAGCATTGGACCAACAACAGTGCAACTTATCAGAGGGTTGCATAAGGTTATTTCATCTTCTAGAAGCTTTACCTATAAAAGACAAACCTGATTTTTCCCTGAAATTTACCGGGCTATATTCACTATACGATCAGGTTAAAGACTTACCAACGCATGAAACCAGAAGAGCACAAACTAAAAAACAAACAAAAGAACAAGACATGAAAAGAGAAGAATTAGAAGCTCAGCTAGAATCGCAAATTCTAAAAGATGTCTCAATTTTAAAAACGTTTTCTATTTAAACGTTTTTTTATTTGCTCTAATCATAGCAAAACAAGCAATTGTTCAGGAGTCTCCGTTCAATATTTTACTTTTATGATAAAAAAATTTATTTGTATGGTTATTCTGCGTACTTGCAACTTACTTAAAGACATAACATTTTATAGTGCCTACAAATGAAAATACCACTATTTTAAGCTTTACTCCTATCTTATTGTTTAGTTGAAGTAGAAAGAGCACATTTTGTCGACCATGTACTGACAATGGTTTTATCATCGTCAAACTGGAAAATATAATCACCCAACCTTATATCAGATACTCTATGGACAAATAAACTTTTGCGTTTTTATAATGAAGCGGACTTTAACCTGTTGTGGTCCATGCCCCCATTTTGCATTAGTTGTTGATGTATTCTTCAGTCAACGTTGATATTTTAACGGGGGCAAAAATCAAAGAATCCTGCTTTATATTTCATTCATTCAACATAATAAAACAACTGACCGCAACTCGTTTACTATAAATACAAAGTTTCGAATGTTTTTTTCTGTCTGCGTGTTTCGGTAAAAACAGTCAGTCATTTCGGTTTTATCCGATCACTTCATAACGCTATTTTTCAAGGTAGTTGTCACATTTTGTAATTAAGTAACGCATTTACTTTCAGGATATAGCGATACCTCATTAATATAATTCCAATTGCGAATGTCATTGCACCATCTTAGCGGATTGGCTTGTTGAGCCTGCAGGTAAGTTTTTCTCCTATTTGCTAATAATTCATTGTCTAGACCTTTATGTCACCCATTCACGCGCATCTGCTATATTCTTAAATCCATCTTTAGGCTATGAATGATGGTACTTTGTTGTTCTAAAAAGTGCTTCAGAATAAGGATTATCGTTACTAACTCTTGGTCTTGAGTAAGAAGCTAGCAACGCATGAATCTCTCATCTTCGCATTGGTGCACCGTTATCAGAATGTAATGTCGTGCCCTTTTTAATGCACTTTTCACTCAACGCAGTACGTTGAAGAACAGCCGCTGCAAGTTCGCCTAGCTCTTGGTCGTATACTTCGGCACCCACAATTTTACGACTGAATATATTGACTATCATGTATAAATAGACATGCTGTCCACGGGTCTGAGAGGCTAAATAACTAATGTCCCACGTCTAGACTACATTGGTTTTGGTGGCTATTTGGGCATTGGGTTTATTATTTTTATGGCGAGACTTCGCCATAGTGCGTTTAGCTATTTTCCACGCTTCCTTAAGTACTTGGTAGAAGGTTGACTCAGAGCCAATGTAACGACTGTTGTATGCTAATGTAGGCACAATGTATTCTGGTGGGTAACTGGCAAACTCGCTCAAATTACATGTCTCTACAATAAACGCTCGTTCTTCTATTGATAGTTTATTCGCGGCACGGGCCTAACTACATTGGGTCTCGAATCTTCAAAATACAGACTGCTTTTTTCGTGATTCCAACGCTGTATAGTGCGAACTGATATACGGAGAGTTCGACACGCAATGGCTCTACGCGCGCTGCTGAATTAATGAGTTTTATAATTTCATGCCGCTTCAGGAGAGGTGTTAATCGTCCTCGCTGTTGTCCAAGAGGGCATTGTACTTTTCCCACAATACCAACAAGGCAGCAGTTTCAGCCAAAGTTTTATGTTTTCTGTTTAACTCTTTCTCTAACAACTTAATTTTTTTTGTCGGCACGCCTGACAGTATCTAACTTATGCTGGCTGTCTTGCGTCAAGCTATGAACGTTAATAGAGAGTACTTTCCATGGCTTTACATGCTCAACATACATCCCATGCTCACGGCATTAACCGGCTAACTCATGCTCTTACACGACAGCAGGTGCAACGACCGCTGCAAAGTTCTGCTCGGCTGAAAAACTATTATTCTCGGACTTGTCATTTTCAAATTTATGGCCACTATCAACCAATTCCTGTCTCCATTTTTGTACAGTAGCTACACCAACATCCAGCTCATTGGCTATTTGCCTAAGTGAATATAAATAAGGTGCCAGCAACCAAGTTTGACCTTGTTGTTTGGTTTCTAAGTCTACACAAGGTACTGGCATATGTTGTCTCCATTAATCAAAATTTAAGGCGACAACTATCCTGACACAGCGGGGAAATGGTCGATCGATTTTTGACCGGAACATGCATCTGTCTGAGCCATCACTCACCATAGGTTTCTCATGATATTTTTGATAACACTTATCTACATCGACTCAACTACAACGTAGTTTTTTAATTTGATCCCCCACTTCTTCTCCAAAATTCTGTTTTAATCCCTTTTCGACTACATAGAGCCCACGACAAAAGGTATACTTACAAGATTTTTTTAATTTTAATTATTCGGCACTAGCGGCAGAGGAAATGCAATAGCATATGCAAAAGTTTGATAGTAATACATTTCAAGGGCTAATTTTAGCACTACAAGATTATTGGGCCCGTCAAGGTTGCGTCATTATTCAACCCCTAGATATGGAAGTAGGAGCTGGGACCTTTCATCCTATGACGTTTCTAAGATCCATCGGTCCAGAGCCAATTAGTAGTGCCTATGTGCAGCCTTGTCGACGTCCTACTGATGGACGATATGGTGAAAATCCTAATCGCCTACAGCAATACTATCAATTTCAGGTCATGCTCAAACCTTCACCTCACAATATTCAAGATTTATATTTAGGTTCTTTAAAAGAGCTTGGCTTTGATTCACTTGTTCATGATATTCGGTTCGTTGAAGATAACTGGGAGTCGCCCACATTGGGCGCTTGGGGCCTTGGCTGGGAAGTCTGGTTGAATGGTATGGAAGTCACACAATTTACTTATTTTCAACAGGTAGGCGGAATTGAGTGCTCGCCCATTACAGGCGAAATAACGTATGGCTTAGAACGCTTGGCTATGTATATCCAAGGTGTTGACAGTATATATGACCTAGTGTGGACTAATGGACCAATGGGAACTGTAACCTATGGAGATGTATTTCATCAAAACGAAGTCGAACAATCGGCTTATAACTTTGAACATGCTGATGTAAATGCTTTATTTGTCACTTTCGATCAGTGCGAAAAAGATTGTGAAAAGCTTATTACGGCTAATTTACCCTTACCAGCATATGAGCAAGTGATGAAGGCTTCTCACGCATTCAATCTGTTGGATGCCAGGCACGCTATTTCTGTAACAGAGCGTCAACGTTATATTTTAAGAGTCAGAACGCTTTCTAAAGCCTGCGCAAAAGTTTATTACGAAGCGCGGGAAGCACTTGGCTTTCCAATGTGTAAAGAGGAGAAGTAGCAATGCGAACTGACAATCTATTAATTGAGATCGGAACAGAAGAACTACCACCTAAATCTTTATCTAAATTAGCGCTCGCGTTTAAAGATAACATCCAAGTGGGATTTACTGATAACAACTTAACATTCAACCAAGTTAATTGGTATGCCTCACCAAGACGTCTAGCAGTAGTGGTTGAAGGGTTATCTGAGTTCCAAGCTGATAAAAATGTCGAAATACGGGGTCCTGCCGTTGCTTCAGCATTTGATCAAAATGGAGAACCAACTAAAGCTGCACAAGGATGGGCACGATCTAATGGCATTGAAGTCAACCAGGCACAACGACTAAAGACAGACAAAGGCGAGTGGCTGCTTTTTAAAGCTCAACTCAAAGGTCAGGCTATTAATCAACTCCTTGCAGTGTTGGTCGAGAAAGCATTAAAGGCACTCCCTATTCCTAAACCTATGCGCTGGGGGACAAAAACCACACAGTTTATTCGTCCTATCCATACAGTGACAATGTTGTATGGCACGCAACTTATACAAGGCGAAGTGTTAGATGTAAGTTCAGCACGTTTGATAAATGGCCACAGATTCCACTGTGACGCACCTTTTGAACTTGACTGTGCAGACAACTATTTAACACAACTTGAACAACATTACGTCATCGCAGATCACGCTCGCCGTAAGACAATAGTCTTAAAGCAAGTTCAAGCCCTAGCTAAACACGAAAATGCAGTAGCCGATATTAACGATGATTTATTAGAAGAAGTTACATCACTGGTGGAATGGCCAGTTGCCTTACTGGCTAATTTTGAAGAGTCTTTCTTGGCTGTGCCTAAAGAAGCATTAATCTACACCATGAAAGACGATCAAAAATACTTTCCTTTGTTAGATGAAAACGGCCAACTAAAATCTAGATTTATCTTTATTACCAATATAGAAAGTAAAGATCCTGAAACTATCATAAGCGGTAATGAAAAGGTTATTCGCCCTAGATTGGCTGACGCTGAGTTTTTCTTCAATACCGATAAAAAACAAACCTTAGAATCACGTCTTGAAAGTCTAAAAAGCATATTGTTCCAGAAACAATTAGGTACAGTTTATGAGAAGTCAGAACGTATAGCATATATGGCAAAAAGTATTGCCATATTGTTAGGTACAGATCAAGGGGCCGCCCATAGAGCTGGTTTGTTGAGTAAAACAGATTTGATGACCAATATGGTTATGGAGTTTCCTGATGTGCAAGGTGTTATGGGTATGCATTACGCCAGAATAGATGGTGAAGCAGAGCTTGTGGCGTTAGCGCAAAACGAACAATACATGCCGCGTTTTGCTGGTGATAACTTACCTACATCTGATGTCAGTGTATGTGTTGCCCTAGCTGATAAAATTGATACTTTAGTAGGAATTTTCGGTATTGGTCAAACACCTAAGGGCGATAAGGACCCCTTTGCCTTACGTAGAGCTTCAATTGGTGTATTACGTATAATTGTAGATAAGTCTTTGCCCCTAGACTTAGTTGACTTAGTTGATGCATCGATTGCTACATTTGGCAACAAGATAAAAACTGATAACCTTCAAACAAAAGTTATAGATTTTATTTTGGCAAGGTTCAATGCCTGGTATACAGAGCAAGGTATTTTAACAGGAGTTGTTCAAGCTGTTGCAGTTAATCGCCCCACTCGCCCAGCAGATTTTGCAGCAAGAGTCGAAGCGGTGAAATCGTTTAACACTTTAGAATCAGCAGATGCACTAGCTGCAGCTAACAAACGTGTGGCAAATATATTAGCTAAGACGCAATTTAAAGAACAGTTATCTTTTAATAGGGAATTATTGCTAGAGCCTGCTGAAATTACTTTATCAAACAGCCTCGAGTCTGTAGAAGCTCGTATTCAACCTATGCTCAACATATCAGACTACACTAGTGCATTAATTGTGTTGGCTGAGCTCAGACAACCAATTGATGAGTTCTTCGAGAATGTTATGGTAATGGCAGATGATGAGTCAGTTAAACGAAATAGATTATCCTTATTATCGAGGCTTAGAAGCTTATTTTTGTGCTGTGCTGATATATCAGTACTAAAGTAAATTTTCGCCGTATCACAGTTTATTAAGCATATTTTTTAGGACGTTGAACCAATATGAAAAAAATAGGTTTTATATTTTTAACTATTTTATCAAGCTTGCTCAGTGGTTGTGCAACAAATGTTATTGATAGTTTTATTAAGGAGCACAACTACGATGGACTCTACCTTAGAGGCGTTTTTTCTTGGTGGGAAGCAGACGAAAAGTATAAGTTAATAGAATTCTCTGATCAGGTATATTCAACTACTATTGAATTAATAGCCGATGGACAGCCCTATGACTTTAAATTTGCTGATTCTAATTGGACACCTGGTATGAATTGCGGTTATGACAATGAGACAGATCAGGTTATTGTTGTTGGTGTTCCTGTAAGGTCAAATTGCGAATCTACAGATGAGAACTTTCGGTTTACACCAATAGAGACTGGAACATTTGAATTTACAATAAACTTTAATGGATTTGGTCCACCTAAAGTCATAATTAACACCGTGACTGATTAATTTATAAGTATAAAAAAGGCCGCTATATTAGCGGCCTTTTTTATACTTGCTTTCTATACTACTAGACGTCTAGGTTAGCTACTTTAAGGGCGTTCTCTTCAATAAATGCTCTTCTTGGCTCAACTTGATCACCCATGAGGGTGGTGAAAAGTTGGTCTGCGCCAACAGCATCCTCGATGGTTACTTGAAGCATCCTACGTGAGGCTGGATCCATCGTAGTTTCCCACAGCTGGATTGGGTTCATTTCACCCAAACCCTTATAACGTTGGATATATTGACCACGTTTTGATTCAGTCATTAACCAGTCTAAGGCATCTACAAATGATGATATTTGTTTAGTCTTATCATTGCGCTGCACATAACCACCGGGTTCTATAATACCGTTAATGGCTTGGTTAAGAGCCCTGATACGTTTATATTCATTAGAGTTAACGAACTCTTGGTCTATTCGATACTCGGTATCTATACCATGTAATCTGATAATAATGGCAACAAACCAGTTACTTCTTTCAGAGTTATGGCGTACTTCAAACGAATATGTCGCTCCGTCTATTTCATCAGAAGTAAGTCCAATAATAAATTCTTCAGCAAAATTAGTTAGCTTCTGCTCATCATTTACATCTTCAGGATCAAGCGTAAGACTATAGATCAGCTTTTTGAGGATGACTTCTGGCATCAAGCGGCTGATACGTGAAATCATAGTGACAGTTTCTTGGTACTGCTTAACAAGGCTCTCTAATGCTATTCCTGATATAGCAGGCGAATTTTCATTCACATGTAGTGAAGCATTATCTAAGGCGATGGAAGTCAGATACTTAATTAAAGATTCATCATCTTTTAGATATTGTTCTTGTTTACCTTTTTTAGTTTTATAAAGAGGTGGTTGAGCGATGTAAATATAACCGCGTTCGATAATTTCTGGCATTTGACGATAGAAAAAAGTCAGAAGCAATGTGCGAATATGCGAACCATCAACATCAGCATCGGTCATTATGATAATACGATGATAACGTAATTTTTCAGGATCATATTCGTCACGCCCTATCCCGCAACCTAATGCAGTGATCAGAGTTGCTACTTCCTGAGAAGATAGCATTTTATCGAATCTAGCCTTTTCAACATTCAAGATTTTGCCCTTAAGTGGCAATATAGCTTGGTTTTTACGATTACGCCCCTGCTTGGCTGACCCTCCAGCAGAGTCACCTTCCACTATATAAAGTTCTGAAAGTGCGGGATCTTTTTCTTGGCAATCAGCTAGCTTGCCAGGTAAACCAGCTAAATCTAATGCTCCTTTTCTGCGTGTCATTTCACGGGCTTTTCTTGCTGCGTCTCTGGCTCTCGCTGCATCAATAATTTTACCCACAATAATTTTACTTTCAGCTGGGTTTTCCAATAAAAATTCTTGAAGCTTTTCACTCATAGCTGTTTCGACGGCAGGTCTTACTTCTGAAGAAACTAACTTATCTTTAGTTTGTGACGAGAACTTCGGATCTGGTACTTTAACTGAAATGATTGCAGTTAAACCTTCTCTGGCGTCATCACCACTTGTGCTTGTTTTAGCTTTCTTTGTAAGACCTTCCTTGTCCATATAATTATTAAGGGTGCGTGTCAACGCACCTCTAAAGCCGGCTAAATGACTACCACCATCTTTTTGTGGAATATTATTAGTGAAACAAAATACATTTTCTTGATAACTGTCGTTCCACTGCATTGCGACTTCAACAGAGACACCATCATCGCGATGTGAGTCAAAATAGAAGATTTTCTGATGTACGGGTGTTTTGTTCTGATTTAAGTATTCAATGAAGGCAGTTATTCCACCTTCATATTCAAATTTGTCGCTTTTACCGTCTCGTTCATCTTCAAGGATGATACATACCCCTGAGTTTAGAAATGATAATTCACGTAATTTTTTAGCCAAAATATCATAGTGAAACTCAACACCAGTGAACGTACCTTCACTTGGCCAAAAGCGTAAACTTGTTCCGGTTGCCTCTGATTCGCCAATAACTGCTAAAGGTTTCTGTGGTACACCATGCTGATATTCCTGCTCGTAAAGCTTGCCTCCACGACGAACTTGTAACATTAACTTTTTAGATAATGCATTCACAACAGATACACCTACACCATGCAAACCGCCAGATACTTTATAAGAGTTGTCATCGAATTTGCCACCTGCATGCAGTACAGTCATAATAACTTCTGCTGCTGATACGCCCTCCTCTTCATGAATTTCAGTAGGAATACCACGACCATCATCTTTAACCGAAACTGAACCATCAATATGTATCTTCACATTTATACTTGAACAATGTCCTGCTAATGCTTCATCGATAGAATTATCGACTACCTCAAAAACCATATGGTGTAATCCAGTACCGTCATCTGTGTCACCGATATACATACCCGGTCTTTTCCTAACAGCATCAAGCCCTTTTAATACTTTAATACTTGACGAATCATAAACATTTTCTTCTGGCATTTCGATTAAATCTCCTCTCTCACCTGGCCATGTTCCACGTGAAACACTTTTTTATCGTTATAGTTCTTTAGGAACTCTAATTGTTTGATATCAATAGCTGTAACAAATAATTGAGTATCAGAAGTGTTCAATTTAGATATGAACACTTTTCTCTTTTCTTCATCTAACTCGGCGCCGATATCGTCTAAAAGGAATATCGACGTCTTTGCAGTTTTTGCATGTAGATATTGTGTCTGAGCAAGTTGCATTCCGGCAACCAGCATTCTAAGCTGCCCCCTTGATAACACTTCATGTGCATTGATGCCTTGGATCTTAATCCTTAAATCTGCTTTGTGCGGACCCACACTGAGGTAACCATTTTTTTTGTCTCGCAGCTTATTTTTTAAGATCGCATCAGCTAAAGTACAGCCTTTTTCCCATCCCCTATAATACGAAATTTCGAAAGAAAACTCAGGTAAAAAATCCTTTAAATTCGTATTTATAAGCTGTATGAGGTGATTATCCAGTAAATTTGATCTTTTTACGGTGATCTCTTCACCTTTTTCACAAAGAACCTCAACCCAATATTCGACGCCATCCTCAGGCTGTTTGTTTTTGTAAAGAGCATTTAAATGCCTTAGGCTTTTACTAAACACTTGGAAATCCAAATTATATGATTGTTCCACGTGAAACAATAACCAATCTAGATAACGCCTTCGAAGTTTTGGTGCCCCGACTAATAAATCTGAACTCTGAGGCGTGAATATCTGGATGGGTAAATAGCTAGCCAGATCGCTGGCACGTTTTGACTTTTGGCCGTTAATATTCACAATGCAAGTATCGTCTGAGAGTCTACTAATTCCAAACTTTTGTAGCCCAAAGCCTTCCACAAAGGCAGAACAAAAAACCGTAAAACCTGATTGTTCATGACTGATAACATTTTTATGTTTCTGTGTACGAAAAGACCGAGCGAAGCCTAAATAATGTAAAGCCTCTAAAATTGATGATTTACCGCTACCGTTATCACCGAGAAAAACATTTAAGTTTTTATGTGCTGATAACGACAAATCATGAATATTTCGAAAATGACGGATCTGAACCTTATCCAGTTTCATAAGACACAGATCAAACTATAAAAACTAATTACAGTCTCATTGGCATTATGACATATAACGCGGAGTCGTCTTTCGAGTCTTCGATTAATGCACTGCTGTTTGAGTCAGCCAAAGTAATACGTACATTTTCGCAATTTAAGCCATTCATTACATCAATCAAATAAGCAACATTAAAACCAATTTCTAAACTATCGCCTTGGTAATCTACGTCTACAATTTCTTCAGCTTCTTCCTGCTCTGGATTATTGGCCGTAATTTTAAGCTCACCGTCAGATAAGTTTAAACGCACACCTCTGAATTTCTCATTTGACAAAATTGAAGCTCTAGAAAAAGCGTGCTTTAAAACGTCTTTGCTTGAATCAATCTTTTTGTCGCCATCTTTTGGTAACACTCGTCTGTAATCAGGAAAACGTCCGTCTACTAACTTGCTAGTAAAGATGAAGTCTGTTGAAAGGATTCTAATATGATTTGTACCGACTTGGACTTTAACTAACTTATCATTATCCTCGATTAGCCGAATTATTTCCAATACACCCTTGCGCGGAATAATAACTTGGCGGTTGGGTAATATGGTATTTGTGTAATTAAGGCGACATAATGCCAACCTATGCCCATCTGTGGCAACCGTACGAATGAGGTTATCTTCGGTCTCTAAGGACATACCATTTAGATAATAACGCACATCCTGCTGAGCCATGCAAAAGTGGGTGCTGTCGATAAGTCGTTTTAAATCTGATTGTGGGATCTCAAACTCGAGTTCGCCCTGCCAATCTTCTAGATTTGGATAATCGTCAGCAGATAAGGTTGATAAACTATATTTGCTTCGCCCAGACTTAAGTAAGGCTTTATTAGCTTCAACGCTAAAATCAATACTACTACCTTCGGTTAGTCCTCTACATATATCTAACAATTTTTTAGCAGGTACAGTAATTTCACCTTCTACGAAATCGCCACTTAACGTGACGTTTGAAATAAGTTCAACCTCTAAATCAGTGCCTGTTAACCAAAGTGAATTGTCACTAACTTTTATCAAAACATTAGACAATATGGGCAGTGTATGACGACGCTCAACTGCACCAGAAACCAATTGAAGTGGCTGTAAGAAGTTTTCCCTGCTGATACTAAATTTCATCTTTTTACTCGTGAATTTTTATGAGGATAGTGTTCGTATCAAGTTTTGATAGTCTTCTTTTATATCATGACTTTCTTCCCTTAGCTGCACTATTTTTCGACAGGCATGCAATACTGTAGTGTGGTCCCTACCTCCAAATGCATCACCAATCTCGGGCAAACTGTGGTTAGTTAGTTCTTTAGACAATGCCATTGCCATTTGTCTAGGGCGAGCAACACTACGACTTCTTCGTTTAGATAGAATATCTGCCATCTTTATCTTGTAATATTCTGCTACAGTTTTTTGAATATTATCAATAGTGACTAATTTTTCTTGAAGCGCTAATAGATCGCGCAGAGCTTCGCGTACAAAATCTATGGTAATAGGTCTACCTGTAAAATTCGCATTAGCAATAACTCGATTTAATGCCCCTTCTAGTTCACGTACATTTGACCGTAAACGCTTAGCAATGAAAAAGGCAACTTCATCAGGTAAAAATATTTTATTCTCAACAGCCTTACGCATCAGGATAGCAACGCGCGTTTCCAATTCAGGGGGTTCAATGGCGATAGTAAGACCCCAGCCAAACCGAGACTTCAAACGATCTTCGACTCCAATAATTTCTTTCGGATAACGGTCAGAGGTAAGAATAATTTGTTGATTGCCTTCTAGCAAAGCATTGAAAGTGTGAAAAAACTCTTCTTGTGAACGCTCTTTATTAGCGAAAAACTGAATATCATCAATGAGTAAGGCATCTACAGAGCGGTAATAACGTTTAAACTCCTCTATCGCATTATTTTGTAACGCTTTCACCATATCTTGAACAAATCGTTCTGAATGCATATATACCACGGTAGCGTTTTTCTTTTTGTCCATAATGCCATTACCAACAGCATGTAATAAGTGGGTTTTACCTAAACCTGTACCGCCATATATAAACAATGGATTATAAGCACCGCCGGGATTATCAGCTACCTGCTGGGAAGCTGCTCTAGCAAGCTGATTTGACTTACCTTCAACAAAATTATCAAATTTGTAGGTTAAATTAATATTACTTTTATGTGCTGCTGCAATAGGTGCAACGTTTCCGATGTTAGTGAAGGCAGTCGAGGGCCTTGATGGTAAACGATTATTCTGGTTAGACCTATTTTGATCTAGTGCTGTTGGCGACTGGTTACTCGCTCCAAACATTCTACTGGCATCTACATTGACAACCTTTACTTCAAATCGTAACTGCGGTGCTCTACTATCTCCACAAAATTCAGACAATAAAACATTAATTTGTGAAAAGTATTTATCTCTAACCCAGTCTAAAACAAAACGGTTAGGTGCGAAAAGAGTTATGTGAGTATCGCCATGTTCGGCCTGAAGTGGTCTTATCCACATACTAAACTGTTGTATAGGAAGATCCTGCTGCAACCTATCTAGACACTGATTCCATATAGACATCGAAAAAAACAACTCCACCCTTATAAATAAAGGCTTTAATGAGATAAAAGCAAAATTGCCAAAAAGAAATAGAGGAAAAAATCTGTATTATTAATAGCCAGATAAAGACCAAACTAAATCTGCCTGTGTATTGTCTCGCTAATCACCTTACGAACGCAACATACATTTAAAATTAATTAAAAATAACTTTGTATTTGCTTATATGCATTTGTTTTAAAATGATTTATTGTAATTTACAAAAGTCGATAGATTAAAAATTTAAGAACTTATCTTAGTACCAATATTATTTAATAACAAAGAATGATGTACTGATAAATTTCTAATCTGTGGATAAAAATAGAATTTTCAACAGTTATAAAATTTTGGTAATATTTAAAATCTAAATGCAGGTGAAAAATAATAGTATTATTTAGAGTAAATGATTGACAAGATAGACGCTGATCTCTATTATTCAGCGTCATTTTTGAGCATGATGATATCCATTAATTGGCTATCAAACTAAATGCTCATTTTGTTTAAACCTTATGTATATCGGGACTAGGTCATGAAAAGAACTTTTCAACCAAGCAACTTAAAGCGTAAGCGTTCACACGGTTTTCGTGCCCGTATGGCGACTAAAAATGGCCGCAAGGTTATAGCCAATCGTCGTGCTAAAGGCCGTGCGCG
>JAWUXU010000143.1:0-52843 GCA_034111145.1 Paraglaciecola sp. | reverse complement strand
GTTAATACTGGTTGACTAAAATTCTTGTTGGCTGCGTTATGGACTCACTTATTGACCCGCTAGCGACCTGATGGCAAACGGTAAAATGAGTAGCCAGTATTGCTAGAGAATAGCCACGCTTTGCTAACTTCCATTAAGTTTCTTCTAAATATATCATCAGTGTTCCGCAATCCCCGTCATCCTAGGCTTTAAATGTCTCACCAAGCTATCCATAATGGCCATAACCGATCTTCCCGTCATTATTGCGTTTTGTAAGGATCGAATGGTAAATGAGCATATGCGCGCAATTCTAGCATGAAAAAATAATGGGTTAACAAAGCAGCCTTTTTCTCGGGAAATATTTTGTCTTTTTTCGAGAGCTTTGTTGTATTTTTTATCGGATGGGTGAATACGTTCTGGGTTCTTTGCTTTGGATACCTCTTCAAAAATACGCATAATATTATAGGCCATGGCAGTAAAACGCATTTGATTATTCAGCGCATTAATATTGGATGACCACGCTTTCCTTTCGGTTAAATCACTTTTGCTATTATTGAATACTTTTTCAATCGTCCAGCGCTTGAAATAGAGCATAGCAATAGTACCCGGATTAATTGATGTCGGTAACGTCGAAATGAATGTGTGTAATATGCCTGTTTCTGGGTCACGATAATCAACAACATGAAATTTGGCTTTTTTATTCTGGTAAACACTATAGCTTTCAATGCCTGTGTTAATTTCATCATTCTTGTCAAATGGAATAGATTCCACAAAAGTGGCAGCAGAGTTTTCCTTTAGCACTGAAATCATAAAATTCAGATTGTTTTTTTGCTTGTCCCACCATGCAAAATCAGTCACCGCCTTATCGTAGACATAGAGTTGTTTTCCCCAGCTATCTTTTTTGCCATGACGTTGTTCAATATGGGCCCGTAACGCTGGGATTTCTTGATGTCTCTCAGTGCCATTAGTCACCACACAGAGCGGCCTTAAGAGTCCATTTCTGAGGTTTAATGCATGAATAAAGCCTGCAGCGAAGACTTTACCCTGACTGTTTTTTTCTGTATGGCAGGCATGCTGTATAAAATGCCCATCAGCTGCTTCGACTCTATATTCATCAAGCTCAGGAAATTGTTTGAGATAATCAATACCCAGTGAAGACAATATTTCACTCTGTCGTTGATAGCTTTGCTTTTCCAGGGCTTTGACCATTTTCATCCGTCTGGCTGACTTTAAGGTGTTAAAGTAGCTTGAGTGACAAATAGCCTCGTCATATATTTCATCCGTGACCTGCAAATAGTGACGACCACTTTTTACGGGACTGATGCAGCGAAGCAATCCATGGCGAGTGAAATTGATATCATCTATGGTGTCGCATGCTCTTTTCCATAAGGGGAAGCGTTCAGCAGCCATTGCTTTGTCCATTTTGTTAACCACTCTTGTGCACATTCATCTAATGTTGGCCGCCCTTCTGTATTAACTTTTTTCCGTTTTAACTCAGAGACAGGATCACGACGTTCCGCAAGCCAGTTACGTAATTCGGGCACCTTATTTCTAGCCTGCTCAATACTTAAATCAGGATACCGACCTAATTTTAATCGGGCGCCTTTGTTATTGAAGCGATAACGATATTGCCATGTTATAGTGCCATTTTTAAAAACGCGTACACTCAGGCCATCGCGGTCAGAAATCACGATTTCATTTTCTTGTGATTTACTTAGATATTTTCTAAGTTTTGTATCAGTTAATGCCATAATTTATTTTTGGTACACACATTGAATCAACATTGGTACGCGTATTGGTGCAACTTATTAGTGAATTAGAAGGAACTTGTATGAACAAAGGTAAACAATTGAAACTGAACAAAGCTTTAACAGACAATGCCTTCGCGGTACTTAACGAACCTCAATGAACAATCAAGCACAGCCTTCAATATATTGGCACGATTATGAGACTTGGGGTGCTAATCCACAAAAAGACTTTCCCTGTCAATTTGCCGGTATACGAACAGACCTAGACTTGAATATAATAAGTGAACCCTTGATGATTTTTAGTCAAATTGCTAATGATTGTCTACCCGTTCCTCAAGCATGCTTAGTGACAGGTATTACCCCGCAACGTACTTTGAAAGAAGGACTCACTGAGCGAGATTTTATCGCACAGATACTTAAAGATTTCTCAGTGCCCAATACCTGTGTTGCCGGTTTCAACAACATACGATTTGATGATGAAATTACTCGCTATACTTTATATCGAAATTTTTATGATCCCTATGCAAGAGAATGGCAAAATGGCAATAGCCGTTGGGACATTATTGATTTAGCTAGGGCGTGTTATGCACTTAGGCCTGAGGGTATTAATTGGCCGTTAAATGAAGAGGGATTGCCCAGTTTCAAGTTGCAGGATTTGACTAAGGCAAACGGTATTCAACATCAAGGTGCTCACGACGCCATGTCTGACGTGTACGCGACTATTGCGGTTGCTAAGTTGATTAAAGACCGACAACCTAAACTATTTGATTACCTGTTTAATTTACGGAATAAAAACAAAGTACTCGAACAAATCGATTATCAACAGTTAACGCCTTTAGTGCACATATCATCAAAAATACCTTCAGTTCATGGCTGCTGTAGTTGGATTGTACCTATTGGAATGCATCCATCTAATAAAAATGCGGTGATTATTCTTAATTTAGCTCTTGATCCTAGTCCACTTTTTACACTTTCAGCTGATGAAATAAGGAAGAAGTTATACACATCCAAATCAATGTTAGAGGAACATGAACAGCGATTACCTATAAAACTGCTGCATATTAATAAATGTCCTGTGTTAGCTCCGGCTAAAACACTCAGCATTGAAAATGCTGAACGCTTAGGAATTGATAGGCAACTTTGTTTACAAAACTTGCAGAAAATCAAAGCTAACCTGCGTTGCCTTGATAAATTGCAAGAAGTATATGCTCAAACCGAACAACGTCATTCACTTGACCCTGAACACGCTCTGTATTCAGGCGGATTCTTTTCATCGGTCGATAAAAAGCTGATGAGCCAAATAGTTTGTTCTGATGTGGATGGGTTGACAGAGCTTTCTCTTCCTTTTGAAGATGAACGACTCAATACACTATTATTTAGGTATCGTGCACGGAATACACCTCAGTCGTTATCAGAACCAGAGCTTGAGAGGTGGCAACGTTATAGACATTTCAAATTTTTCGACGCTGAATCACCAGCAAGTATCAAAATGCCAGAATTTTTAATGCAACTTGAACAATTAAGTATTCAATATGCTCGCGTACCAGAAAAATTAGTAATATTAAAAACACTCTACAATTACGCGCAAGGTTTATAAAAAATTTTATAGACTTTGTCTGCTAGACTCTTAATTGTTAATTGTTATAAATAGTGATTATGTGTTAATTATTAATAGACCGATATAAAGTGTGGCTTTTTAGTCCGACATAAATTAGAGTTTTTATAAGTTTGGTTAGAATGACAGGGCGATTAGATGCTTGGTATCACGTTAAAATTAGACGACACAGAACAATACGTGGAACTAAATATTGCGCCTACCCTTGTGAAAAAAGACATCGAAGCTGCAGCCCTTCATCAGTTAATTCAGGAAAGCCCATTTAAAGATTTTTTTATTTTTGATGAAAACGTTGTTGAAGCCATTAACAGTTATAAATCTGCAGTCAAAAGCAATAGTTCCACATTAATTGAGCATCGCATAGGCGAACGAAGAGATACCCAAATAAAGTGTAGAATTGTGGCAGACCAACTATCTGCTTACATGACAATAATAACTAGATATGAAGGAAAATACCCCACAGTTCAATCATTAACAAAAGAATTACACCTGTTGGGTATAAAGCGAGGCATCAGCAAAAAACGTTTAACACGTTTAATTCAGCAATGTGCACAAGCACAGCCAGGCGAAACTTTTGAAGACCTCATATCTAAAGGCTTGCCTCCTAGAGCAGGTAAATCTTCTCGATTGAAACCACTAGTACAAAATGCCCTAGACAGAATTTTAAAACCTCAATCGGTAGATTCTGCGCGAGTTGATATGCGTAACCTTGGTGCGATTATTTCCGTACAAAAAGGAGCCGAAATTCTACGCAGAATGCCACCAACCGAGGGTAGAAAAGGATACACCGTAGGGGGCGATGTTATCAGTGCTAAGTCAGGAGAATGGATTAAATTCATACCGGGTGATGGCACTGTGCTCAGTGATGGGGATGAAAACTTATTACTTTCAGACATTTCTGGCATGCCCAAATTTAAAGATGAAAAAATGTGGGTTGATAGCATTTTCTCTTGTAAGGGTGTCAATGTAGGTACCGGTAATGTTAACTATGATGGTTCCGTTTTTGTGAGTGGTGATGTAACTGAAAAAATGGAGATTTATGCTACTGGTGATGTAACAATTAATGGCTTTGTCGATTCTGCCTCTATCTATGCAGATGGGGATATCATCATTACGGAAGGTGCGATGGGCAAAGTCAATAATTCTGGAGTAGAATACAGTACCAATTTAATGTCAAAAGGCAACGTCTACGTGCAGCATGGTCAAGGCTTAGATATTAATTGTAATGGTAATGTCACTATTGGCAGACAACTCGCTTACAGCCGAATAAACTGTCGTGGTAAAGTGATAATTGGTTCAATAGACAAACCGAATGGAAATATTTTTGCCTGCACAATTAAAAGCCAAAATGAAGTCATCGCAGGCACTTTAGGTGCAGTTTCTGGTAGTAACTTAACTATTGATTTTAGCGATGGTTTTAACGCTCTATTAGAACGCAAAGACTCACTCGACGATATTTTGAAGCACATAAAACAAAATAATGTTCGGCATCTCGAGCGGATCAACATAATCAACTCTAAATCTATACCTCAAGATATGCAGACAAGAGTTGACGAGGCCAACCAATTGTTTAGAAACGAATCGCAGTTGCTGGAATGGCTTGAAAGCAAAGCTGAAAAAATGCAAAAATCCAAAGAGGATTACCAAACTGATATCAAGCTAATTGGTAATAAACGAATTTATCCAGGTGTGGTAGTTAAACTTAATAACCGAACTTGGCGAGCCGAAAGAGAATACGATAAGGCAAAGATATGTTTCCATGGACATCAGTGGCATCTTGAGCCAATAATCTAATCATGCGCACAGGAGCTTTAATTTAATAACCTAGTGAGTAGACTTGATGTGTCCCATCTGCCTCCTCCACTTCGCTGTACATCAGCATAAAACTGGTCAACTAATGCTGTTAATGGCAATGTAGAACCATTTTTCTTTGCTTCACTCAAAGCAAGATCTAGATCTTTGCGCATCCAATCAACGGCAAATCCAAAGTCAAACTTACCTGATAGCATAGTCTCAGAACGATTTTCCATTTGCCAAGACTGAGCAGCGCCCTTTGAGATAACATCGATAACTGCATGGCAATCTAATCCAGCATTTTTTCCAAAACAAAGGGCTTCGGCTAGTCCTTGAACTGTGCCCGCAATACAGATTTGATTCATCATTTTTGCTAGTTGACCACTGCCCACGTCACCAAGCAATTGGCTAAACTTCGAATAGCAATTCATAACTGCTTCAACAGAATTATAATGTGTTTGATGGCCACCTAACATCACCGTCAATTGGCCATTTTCAGCACCTGCTTGTCCACCTGATACTGGCGCGTCTAAAAACCCAACTCCTATTTCTGAGCATTTCAAAGCCATCTCTCGGGCTACTTCTGCAGAAGCAGTAGTATGATCAACTATAATGTCACCAGCATTTACACCTGCTAATATCCCATCTTCCCCTAACATAACTGAACGTAAATCATCGTCATTGCCCACACATATCAAAATTACATTAGCTTGTTCTGACGCCTCTTTAGGAGTCGATACCATGCTGCCAGAAAACTCATCAACCCAGGCTTGGGCTTTTTTGGTGGTGCGATTAAACACTGTGACATCATGGCCTGCTTTTTTGCAATGTCCAGCCATGGGAAAGCCCATAACCCCTAATCCAATAAACGCTATTTTTTTTACCAATTTACTTTCCTTTATTAGAGCTTGCATTAATTTAAAAATATTGACTTAAATAGTTGAAACATGTCTGCATAATGTCAATATAGATAATACATTATCAACTAGAGAAACATTATGTCAGATACCATATATCAGTTTGATGCCATATTAAATAATGGCGAAAATATAAACTTCAAAGATTATGAAGGTAAAGTGTTATTGATAGTTAATACTGCCAGTAAATGCGGGTTTACACCTCAATATGATGGTTTACAGAACCTATATAAACAGTTTGAAACACGTGGCTTAGAAGTACTTGGATTTCCTTGTGATCAATTTGGCCACCAAGAACCTGGAGCTGATGCAGAAATACAGGAGTTTTGCAGTTTAAACTTCAATGTTAACTTTCCTTTGTTTAAAAAAATTGAGGTAAATGGCTCAAACGCAGCCCCAGTGTATAAGTATTTGAAAGAAGGGGCACTGGGTATAATGGGCAGTAAAAGTATCAAATGGAACTTCACCAAGTTTTTGGTTAATAAACAAGGCAAAGTAACTAAACGTTATGCGTCTGCCACCAAACCTGCTGAGATGATAAAAGATATTGAAAAATTACTCACAGAGTAATTTAACTACCTGCTAATAATTTTTCTGGGTAATAATTAAAAAATATTTGCCTAACCATAGATATGGCTCAACCGAGCCATATTGAATTTCTAACTTTTTTAGCTGCTCATATTCGCTGACTCTTTTCTCTGGCAGTTTCAAATAGTCATGAAAACAGCGTATCCCAGCTTTTTTTATGACTTTAACAGGTAATGTTTCAAGTTCGGATAAAATTGCTTTGGGTTTCTGCGGATTATTAGGACTTAAGCGCACGATATTTTTACTTATCATTCCTTGTTCAACATAGTCAAAATTGCCGTACAACATGTTGCCAAATAATTGTGCGTCATGATTAAAAAAGCTGAGTGAGAGGTGCCCGCCGGGTTTAACTAAATCAACTAGTTTATGTAATACTTCAAAAGGATCTCTTAACCACTCCAAAACAGCATGACATATCACCAAATCGTATTTTTTTTCTGCGCTTAACGACAAAATATCCATATGCTGGATATTGAGGTTGATATTATTTCCTACTTTATTTTTTGCTAAAGATAATACCTCTAAGGAGATATCAGATAAGGTTACCCTGTGGTTTAAATTAAGCATCATTTCAGTCATTACCCCAGTCCCCCCACCTGCATCCAAAATATCTAATGAATTCCCATATAAAGGAATGATGTCGTGCAAATAATGCACTAATAGCTCATGTCGCAATTGACCTTTTGTTGAGCCATATATATTTTTTTCAAATTTATCCGCAAACGTATCAAAACTTTGATCTTGCTTATTATTATCCATTTATCAGATGTGCCTTAAACGGGGTTATCGATGTCAACAAATACAGCTTCAACATCTAATCTTTGTTGGATATACTCGCCCAGCGCTTTCACGCCATAACGTTCAGTAGCATGATGCCCTGCGGCATAAAAATGAATGTTCATTTCTCTTGCAGTATGAATGGTTTGCTCAGAGACTTCACCAGTAATAAAAGCATCAATACCTTTTTCAGCTGCTAATTCAATGTAACTTTGTCCACCGCCGGTACACCAAGCAACCGTTTCAATGTTGGTTTTTAACGCAGGTTCATGTAAAGGATTTCTAACCAGTTTAGTATTTAACAACCTAATCAATTCTATTGGGTTGATGCCGGTCTCAAACTTACCCTGCATAACCAATGATTGAGGATTATTTTCTTCCAATGGTAATATATCTATAATACCAAGCAATTTCCCCAACTGAACGTTATTGCCTAGTATTGGGTGAATATCCAAAGGTAAATGGTAGGCATAAAGATTGATGTCATGCTGCAATAACGTATGTATTCGTTTTCTTTTCATACCGGTTAGACAAGGTGACTCTCCTTTCCAAAAGTATCCATGGTGAACCAAAATAGCGTCCGCGTTAATAGAAACTGCATGATCAATTAAAGCTTGGGAAGCAGTCACACCTGTGACTATCTTATTCACCTTTTTTTTACCTTCTACTTGCAAACCATTAGGGCAATAATCTTTTATTTTTTCGGGCTTTAGTAACATATTAAGTGAATGTAACAACTGACTGTTTGATATTGACATTTATTTCCCTTAATTAAACTTAAGTTAGCCTTAGTAATTCAAAACATAGGGCCTAAGACAGCCCCTAGACATTATAAATAAAAAAAGGTATAAAACCTGTCCAAATTCTGAAAAACATACGAAAGGCAAATACCTGATTATGAGTAAATTGGACAAAGATCAAGTGATAGCGGCTTTCACAGAAGCTTACACTGCAGTAAATGGTAAAGTCCCAGTAATCGAAGCTAAGGGTGGCTGGTATAGTGTTAACGATGCTAAAAATATACGCTTAGCAGGTTTAGATACGATGACCGCTGAACTTAATTCGTTAACCCTGACTAAAGAAAACAATGCTGTTATCGAAGAGCCCTTAAAGGCAACAAACAAAAAACCTCCAGCCGATATAAAATCAGCTAAGGTACCGGCCAAAAAGAAAGTCAAAAAATCAGAGTTTTCAGTAAAAGCATTTTGGGCTGAGAAAATATTAAAGCAAATCGCAGATTCTAAAGTTTCTCGATAAGATTAAATAAATGAAAAAAGCCCCTTGGTTATTTAAATCATGGGGCTTTTTTATTCATCTATTTTAGGAATTATTATTATTTGAATTGACGTTCTCTTTTGATTTCAATTGTGTCTATGTAGCCATGCCAAGTAGCATATCCAATAAGTGGCATCAAAAATACAAAACCCACAAACCATGTAGCGAAACCAATAAGTACTGCTAGTGATATTATAAATGCCCATAACATCATGGGACCTTTGTTTGTCCATACAGCGTTCATATTAGTTAACAAAGCGGTAGCTAAGTCTACTTTGCGTTCCATTAATATTGGTTGTGTAAAAGCGCTAAGAAAAAATACTAACAATGTGAACCCTGCACCGACCACTGTACCCACAGCTAAGAAAGGTAAAAGATTTTCAAGATTTTCATCTAGATATGGAGGGTATAAAGCATGGATTAATGAGGCTACGCGTAACCAAAAAATCATTAATATCATCAGTAATATACCTAAGCCCCATTCATTGAATGCATTGCGCTTGATTGCTTTGACGCTATGCCACAAAGAAGGAGTATGTTTTTTCTCCAATTCCCAGCTGATATCATACATCCCAGCAGCTAAGAATGGACCAATCAACATAAAACAGACAATAGCCGGCATAATAACTAAATGCCAGCCAGTAAGTTGTACCAAATAAGTGATAAACCAAGGGATAAGGGCAAATATCAAACCATAAAAAAGAGTTAAAATAGGAGCTTTACTTGCGTCTTTTATACCAAGTGCCAACCATTTGAAGGGATCACTCATTGACAGCTGTTTACAAGGAATAACGCGTGCGATGTCACTGTCTAAAATCGCATTGTGGGGGGGGTCTTTAAAAGGTTGTGACATGATTTACTCCATAAAACATTGAAACAAATTACTTTTTTAGTATTAAATTACCTTCTCAGTTTACTCAAACAATAAAAAAAGTATATAGCATTTAATTCACTAAACGATTAAAACTAAAATACTTTTAATAATAAGACCATTCTTTATTACATTATTGTCTGTAAATGCGAGATATATCAAACAGGTTGCTAAGCAATAGTTGCGAAAAAATTTTTATTTATTTTTTTAAAGTAGTAAAACAGTTAAAATAGTACCATCTAGTCTGAGATACAATGCCATACTGACTTGTAACAGTTGTTTTTGATAACGTTATATTAGAATAAAAAATTCAATAAATCGTAGTTAGTATCATCTGGTTGTATTACGGAAAAGTATTATCACAGATGATACAACTATAACCACGGTTAAGTTCTTAATGATTTTTTAGAAAAACACATCCTTTTACTCCGAAATATTCCCATCCAACAAAACACCTCTAGGTTTAAAAAGGCCATAAACGCCACAACTAAGGATGGCTTTTTTATTTGATCATAATTCCATATCCAAGTATCAAGCAAACGACCCACAGACCTCAAAACAGTTTATCATTGATATATGTAGTGACACCCAACGATGTGATAAAACCAGCATAGATGACAATAAAAGAACAGTAATATGCTCGCTCTGCATAACAGACCCCACAATAGCCAAAATGAAAAAATGCCAGAAATCAGGTTTTAATTGTTCTTTCAGCAAGCATAAACATCAAAACAATTTAACGTTTTTTTATAGCATAGCTAATTAAACACTTAACAGCCTTACCCATGTTGGTTTAACCTGTCACCACACGATGGAGATTGTTTACACCAATGAAAAAAATTAATAAGTCGAACAAATTAGAGAATGTGTGTTACGAAATACGCGGCCCCATTTTAACTGAAGCAAAAAAAATGGAGGACGAGGGGCATCGTATATTGAAACTTAATATAGGTAACCCTGCCCCATTTGGTTTTGAAGCACCTGATGATATATTAAAAGACGTGATCCATAATTTACCAAAATCACAGGGCTATTCTGATTCAAATGGTATTTATTCCGCACGTGTTGCAGTGATGCAATATTATCAGCAGAAAAACATCAAAAACGTCAAAGTTGAAGATGTGTTTATTGGTAACGGAGTAAGTGAGTTAATTGTTATGGCCATGCAAGCGCTGGTTAATAATGATGATGAAGTATTAATACCCGCACCAGATTACCCTTTATGGACAGCAGCTGTTAGCCTCGCATCTGGTGTGCCAATACATTATCGATGTGACGAATCCAATGGATGGCAACCTGATATTGATGATATACGCAGCAAAATCACTGAAAAGACTAAGGCAGTAGTATTAATAAATCCTAATAATCCAACTGGCGCAGTCTATAGCACAGAGCTATTGCAACAAGTTATTAAATTGGCCCGTGAATTTTCACTGGTCGTGATCAGCGATGAGATCTACGATAAAATTTTATATGATGACGCTCAACATCATTGTATTGCATCAATGGCTACAGATATTTTTTGTATCACTATGGGCGGGTTATCTAAAAACTATCGTATAGCGGGTTTCCGTGCAGGATGGTTAGTCGTTAGTGGCAATAAATTAATAGCCCAGAGCTACATAGAAGGGCTTAATATTCTCTCATCCATGCGCATGTGTGCAAATGTACCAAGCCAACATGCAATACAAACGGCCTTAGGTGGATATCAAAGTATTAACGAACTTATTGGTGATGATGGTCGACTAAAAGTTCAGAGAGACATGGCATTTGAAATGTTAAATGCTATAGATGGTCTTGAATGTGTCATGCCAAAAGGCGCCATGTATTGTTTTGTTAAAGTAGATGCTCAAAAATTCAATATTACCAATGACGAACAAATGATTTTTGATCTGTTACGTGCAGAAAAAATATTATTAGTACACGGCTCAGCATTTAACCTCAAAGCAGGTTGTTATTTTAGACTCGTATTTCTGCCTCATATTGACATTCTAAAACCAGCACTTGAAGGTATTGCAAACTTCTTCAAAAGTTATAGGCAGGTAATTTAAATAAATGGACAACATATCTCCTCATCAAAGTCATTTCTTTGCCCATCTGTCACGTATGAAGTTGATCAACAGATGGCCTTTGATGCGCAATATAAGAACAGAAAATGTGCAAGAACACAGTTTACAAGTGGCTATGGTAGCTCATGCTTTAGCACTGATCCGCAATAAATATTTTGATGGTGATTTAGATCCTAATCAAATAGCAACTGTAGCCATGTTTCATGACGTATCAGAAGTGATCACCGGTGATCTGCCCACGCCGGTAAAATATTCTAATCCCATCATACGTGACGAGTATAAAAAAATTGAAAAGCTCGCAGAACAAAGACTCATTAATATGGCACCAGATGAGTTCAGAGAAGATTATGCTCAGCTGATTGATCATCATCGTCACAATAAAGACATCGCTTTTATCGTCAAAGCCGCTGATGTGATTTGCGCCTATCTAAAAACCTTAGAGGAACTTTCTGCTGGAAACAAGGAATTTGAATTAGCCAAAAAACGTTTAGACAAAATTTTGAAAGATTATCACTCAAGTGAAGTCGATTATTTTATCAAAGCTTATGTGCCCAGTTTTAGCTTAAGTCTCGATGAAATTACTCAAGAAGACTATTAGTTAGACGATCAAAAAATGACTTGATTATCTCAGCGACATCTCGTCACATTACATAAAAGCATTAAGCATTAAAAATACAGTGTGGAGCAGTTATAGTTATGGAAATTTGGACACAGCGCAGGCACAGCAGAAAACTTCAACGTCCAGGTGACCATCGCACACCTTATCAAAGAGATAAGGCTAGAATTCTTCATTCAGCCGCATTTAGAAGGTTACAAGCTAAAACCCAAGTATTAGGTGTGGGGATCAGCGATTTTTATCGGACTCGGCTTACTCATTCATTAGAAGCATCACAAATTGGTCAAGGGATCGCGGCACAGCTAAGAAGTAAGTATGCTGAATTAACTCAACATTTAGATTTGAATGACACCTTAATTGAGGCGTTATGTTTAGCACACGATATTGGCCACCCACCCTTTGGACATGGTGGTGAAGTGGCTCTTCACTATATGATGCGTAATCATGGCGGTTTCGAAGGAAATGGCCAAACATTTAGAATAGTCACCAAACTCGAACCCTATACTGCCAACCACGGAATGAATCTTACTAGGCGAACATTGTTAGGTTTAATCAAATACCCCAACTACCTGACCCAACTTAATCAGCGGCCAAAAGGACAGGAGCCAGTGTCTCATCGAGAACTTAAGGCGTCCCTTTGGCATCCACCTAAAGGTCTATATGAGTGTGATCGAGCCCCTTTTGAATGGTTGCTCGAAAGCTTTTCAAACAATGACCAACATCGATTTATGCACTTTGATAGTTCAGGAAATAGTCATTACAAAACACAATATAAAACATTTGACTGTTCTATTATGGAGTTGGCTGATGATATTGCTTACGGTATCCATGATCTTGAAGATGCCATTGTAATGGGGATAGTCAACCAATCACAATTTTTTCAAGAAGTAGCAACGCCGTTATTAAAGTTAGATATTGATTGGATGAACCAATACATAGTAGAGCT
Organism: Paraglaciecola sp.; assembly: GCA_034111145.1. Lineage (GTDB taxonomy): Bacteria > Pseudomonadota > Gammaproteobacteria > Enterobacterales > Alteromonadaceae > Paraglaciecola. The sequence continues at coordinate 39,648 of JAWUXU010000143.1, read as the reverse complement.
TAGTGAAAAATTATTTAGTCAACATCATCATGAACGAAAAGATGCCATAGGTGCTTTAGTTAATTGTTTTATTACAAATATTGAGATAACCGAGATTGCTCCAGAATTTGAACTAGATTTACTTAAATATAACGCCGTTTTTCCCGCTCCTTTCAATCAGGCTTTGAGTATATTCAAAACCTATGTATTTAATCGAGTTATCAGAATACCCGAGATACAAATGATCGAATATAAAGGTCAGCAAATTGTGATGGAATTGTTTCAAGCGTTTGCCTCTGATCCACAAAGATTATTACCTGACAACACATGCAAACGCTGGTTAGAAGCCAATGAAGCAGGCAATGGTCACAGAGTAATTGCCGATTATATCTCCGGTATGACAGATGGTTTTGCTTCCAAATTATACGGCACCTTATTTATGCCCTCCCCTGGCGCTGTAGGATAAAAAATTGATGGATAAAATAATTTTTGTGCTTAATTAGTGGTCTGATTATATAGGTCTTTAGTTTAATCAAAGTAATGAGAGCATCATGTTGATTCACATACCTAAGCATAGCGAGATAAAAGAAAGGTAATTAACTGACAAAAAATACTAGAATAGATGGCACTCATAAAATCTTCATACTTAATTTTAAACCCACATAAAGGGGCTATAAATTGGTTTAGTGTTAACGGTCATAATTGTGACTTTGTACACCGAGCAGCCTGCACATTAAGCGCACAGGCCAAGTCTGCTTATATCAGCTAATAAACGAATATTTTATTTCGTTTATTAGCACACAGACCGTCGCTTTTTTTAATATCTCACGCTCCATTTCGAGACGTTTAACTTGCCCCTTCAAGCTGCGGATTTCAGCCTCTTCGGGTGTCAGGTTGCCATTACCGCGAAAAGCATGACCGTCATCATCTTCGGCCTCTTTGAGCCAACGACCGAGTATCTGAGGACTGAGGCCTAAATTCCTATCCGCCTCGACTCGACTGTATTTTTGCTCGACCACCAAGGCGATGGCATCCAGTTTGAATTCTTTTGAATATTTCTTACGTGCTGTTATTATCTATCCCTAGTTAAGCTTATTATGTCTTAACTAGGGGGTCGTATCTATTCAACCACGTCAAACACAAGTGGTTTCCATTCTTTAAACAATTCATCCATATCTTTCATTAATACAGTCCCAAGTTAAAATGTGTTGTGATACATAAGGCAGCCTCATGGGGTTTGTAATAATTTGTTGAAATATAAATCACCTCACCAAATCAGTAATTTAATAACAGAAATAACATTATTTTGGGACGTCTTTTAAAAATCAGACAATATATCAGTGTCTAAATTAGTCCGATAATGAGGATCTACTCGAAAGGTTACCCGTTTCTGCTCTCTGACCTTTTCCAATTTGAAACATCGAAGAATCTCGGCTTTTATTTGTTCAGTCAAACACGCTTTATCGGCATAAATAATGAATTTGTTTTTCTGGTCGGAATAAATCACTCTACCACGTGGGAGTTCTTGATATTCAGAGCTCATCAGTTCTGGAAACCTTGGCATATAAATGCGTTCATGCTCCCAAGCATCAATGTGTTGAAAATCAACATCACGTAGACCAAGAGAGTCTGGGTCTACATTTATCGCAAGTTTGCTCTTTTCTATAATGGTATTTTGATATAGCCAAAAAATGCCCACTTTTTCTTTTTTCACATTGTGCCCTTGTAAATACCACTCTTCATATAAAAGGTTTGGGTTATATACCTGCAACTCTGCGTCCAATATGCTGTAAGTTGCAGCATCTATTAATACCGTGTGCTTAGCTTCACATAATGCCTTAATAATATAATGCCAGATTTCCATTGTTTTAGGGTCTGTTGGCTGGGAAAAGTAAAGTGTAATGCCAATATCCTCAAAACAATTTTGGATTTTACCCTTCACTGTTAACTCCTTACCATCGTCACTTAAATTGAGTTCATCCAAGTTGACGGCGGCTCTTATCATCATATATTCAGGGTGATGTGCCAGCAAATCAGCAAATGAGTTGCTGTGTATTCTGGTTGAGATGAGTTTCATATAGCCTCCTTTTCATTTTATACTTAGCCTAAATCAATCTGCGACAATTAGTGTCGCGACATTCATTGTCGGTTTTGATAATGTTATAAATAAAAAGAGTGAAACATTTGAGCACCGATACCACATTACGGCATTTAACAATGCTTAATCAGTTACCAACTTATCCTGCAAAAGGCATTACTGCCAAAGCTATACATAAAAACCTTGTTGATGATGGTTTTACTGTATCAAAGCGCACCATAGAACGTGACTTGCGAAAGTTAGAATGTGCATTGAAAATTGAATCACAGGAAAATGCAGGACAACTACTTTGGTATCAGTTGCCACAACAGAAAAAAGTGCTGAGTGCTGCTGGTCCTTTTGACGCGCTCATGATGGTACTTAGTCATCAAGCCTTGAAACACACACTACCAGAGTCAATTCATTGGAAAGTGAGTGAAAACCTTAAGAAAGCCAAAATGGTCTTATCAAATTATCAAAAGGTTTCCAAACTTGAGCAAAAAGTCCACGTTATATCTGATGGTTACCCACTTTTAGTTAATGAGTTTGATGAGCCCTGGGGCAATACATCCATCCGAGAAGCGATTTATCTTAGTGTGATAGAAGAGTCTCAACTAAGCATCACCTACAATCATGCCCATTATGCTACCCCTTTGAAAATGGTACTAAATCCACTTGGGATAATTGTGCGTGGACAAACCCATTATTTAGTGGCTTCGCACACGAATAATCCAGAAGAGCCTCATCTATTTTTGCTCCATAGAATAAAGTCAGTAAAGATGGGGTTTATGAATATAGTTGTGCCTAAAACATTTAGTCTTGCCTCTTACTTTGCGACTAACCCTTCTGGTTATGTACTCAAAGACGAGCCAGTCACAGTAACTCTAAAAGTTAAAGGCTACGCTAGTGATGTACTGAAACGCCATGCGCTTGGAGAAGGTCAATCTATTAATAAGCTTGACAAGCAATGGAGCGAAGTGACCTTTACAACCATCCCTACATACGACCTAATTGCTTGGGTTTTACGCTACGCAGCTGATGTAGAATGCATACAACCTCATTTCCTAAGAGCCAAGATCAAGAAGATATTACAAAAAACACTATCCTTATATACAACTGAATCTTAAGTAAAAATTTGATTGGGTAGCTACAGTGATCTTTTTAATAACTGTTGAGATTCGAATAATAAAGCGACTTGTTCTCAATAAATCGCTGATGTGTTATCCGAATTATGTGTTTTTATCAAACAAGGGAAACATCGTTAGTTAAGGAGTAGGTTATCAATAGTTTTTATACGTAAACATGAATAACTACAAGCATCTCATTTAAGTATGAATTTTTCAGGGTTAAGATTGATGGACTTGTTGAGCCTTATAAAAATGGGCATTTCTATTCTCAAATCACTTTTAACATTCGCTAGAAACACTATTACGTAGATATGAGCACTTGTGGTGGTCTTCGTTTAACCGTTATTTTTCGCAATCTATTGAAAATTTTAGCTCCACTTTTTATCTTCCTCACAAAAGCCCGAGTTTCCTAGCGCTGTGATCGCATTTCATTGGAAACCATGACAATAAGATTTGGTAACGATAAAAAAAAGCTTGCATGGTTGTATATACAGAACTACTGTATATACAACCACTGTATATAACATCACTATTGAGAAATCATTATGGCAAGTTTACATGCGTTTACAAACAACTCTATTCCTCTAGCCACCATGCAGGTGCCAGAAGATAATAGGCATAACATTGATATACATGTTGAACATATAAATAAGTGGACTTTTTTAGTGGCCAATCATATTCGTTTTTCTGAAAAGCAAACTAATTGCATACGCCTGACTAAACCCAAACAACACCGTTTGTCACTTTGGCTTGAAAAGATCATTACTGGAGGTCAATGTTCAAACTTGTATGTTGAACTCTTGTCATTGGATGAAATAAGCTTTAAGCGACTAAAACAACTATGTGTTGATTATAAAGTCTTATTGGTCAACTTAATGCCATATAAAGACCAAAACAATAACGTAGTAAAAGGTCCTTGGTAAGGCACTAATTTTAAGAAACAGCTTTAGACGCTATTGACTATTTATTTTATAGTCGCCAAGCTTGCCTAACATTTTGATTGGATTCTTGGTTTTGGCGACGAATATTAAAAACTGCTTTTGTGGCAATGAATCAACTTTTGAAGATTGTTGCCAACCTATTATTGATGGAATAATGGATGCGAAAAATGCTGAGGTGTTAATGCGTTCGCGTTTTACTGCTTATGTAATAAAAAATTATCAGTACATCCTACACACTTACGCAGCACCCCAACGTAATAATATAACGCTCAGTGAATTAGCAGTTAATGCTAAAGATTCTCAATGGCTATCCCTGCAAGTCTTAGCGTATCACTTTGAAACCAATACGGCCCAAGTAGAATTTAAAGTCTTCTATCAAGTACATAATTCTTATTATGTAATGCACGAACTATCAGATTTTATGCTTGAAGCGGGAAAGTGGGTTTATACCAATGGCGCTATGCAAAACGGCTCTGGAGAATTTACTCCAGAACGAAATAGCCAATGTTTATGCCGCAGTGGAAAGAAATTTAAAAAGTGTTGTGGTAGCTAGTTATTAATCGCAAGATAAAATTATGTTTTAATCTTTTCATCGGTTAAGCCAAGGGAATGTTATCTTGAAACTGTAAAAATCCTATTATTGATCAAATTGATCAACATACTTAGACTATTCGCTTGATAGCAAACAAATCATAAAAATTATTAGACGTTACTTTAGCCAACTCTTCCACACTTACACCTTTCAGATTAGCGATGAATTCAGCTACTTCTATCACAAACCCCGGTTGATTAGCTTTACCTCTATACGGAACAGGCGCTAACCAAGGTGAATCTGTTTCTATGAGTAATTTGTCTAATGGAATTTTTTTCACCACATCTTGTAACTCAGTCGCTGTTTTAAAGGTGACTATGCCAGATATAGAAATATACATACCTAGTTCAATTGCAGCTTGCGCCATTTCCCAGGTCTCGGTAAAACAATGAAGTACCCCTTTGGTTGCTGGGTCTTTGTGCTGCTTAAGTAAATCAATCGTATCTTCGCGGGCATCTCGTGTGTGGATGATCAGAGGTTTTTTTAACTTATTAGCGACCTTAATATGATCAACAAAAGAAGTAAGTTGTACAGACTTGGTTTCAGCACTATAAAAGTAATCTAAGCCTGTTTCACCTATGGCTACTACCTCTTCATTATCGGACATATTAAGTAACTCGTCATAACTACAAGCATCTTCTTGATGTAATGGGTGCACACCGCAAGAAACTGACACATCTTTAAAACCTTTGACAGTATGCAACATCGCAGGAAAGTCTTTGACAGATACTGAAACGCATAAAAAATGCTCAACACCTCGATTTCTTGCAAATTTGAGTACGTCTGAAAGTTCTTCTGGGCTTTTATCTAATTTATCTAGGTGACAATGTGAATCAACAAACACGTAATTTTTCCATTTTTTGTAAGTTTAAGTTCATGCCGCTTTTACTAAGGCAAGCTTATCTAATAATTCTGCTAACACTAATACTTTATTCACACCAGGGTTGCGTAATTGTCGATTTACTTTATTAGCTTGTAGATTTAACTGCCAAACTGTTTCAGAAATCTGCTCGGTGCACTGCTGTCTCGCCCAATATTGAGTCCATTTAAGTACTTTTTCTGCATTATCATGCCAACCCATTGCTAATTGCACGGCACTAGTTTGCTTTTGCAACAAAGCAACTAGTCCAGCGCTAAATATTTCATAGGTAAATTTTTGTTCTTCTTGTAGTTCTGCTAATAAAGCCAGCGGACGTGAACTAAATAACCTAGCAAAATTGATATCAATATCACTATGATGTTGAGTTTTCACCCAAGCTAATGTCGAGTCTAAAGTAGGTAAAGGTAAGGTTAATTTTTCACAGCGGCTTTTTATTGTCGGTAATAAACGTTCTGGCTTATCCGTTGTAAGTAACAAATAGGTGTTTGCGGTAGGCTCTTCTAACGTTTTTAGTAATGCGTTCGCGCTTGATTCTGTCATCGTATGAGCATCATAGATAATTAATACCTTTGCCCCAGACATATGAGCAGAGCTGTTTAATTTTTTTATGGCATCACGGATCTGATCAACACCAATTTGTTTATCCGATTCCACCACATGTAAATCAGGATGAGTGGTTGCAGTGTTTAATAAGCAAGATTTACATTGACCGCATACCATATCCCCTTGTCTAGCTTTACATAAAAGTAATTGTCCTAACTGCAAAGCAAAACTTGATTTACCTAATCCAGATGGTCCCTGAAGAAGCAATGCATGATGAAGCTTAGCATCCGCAATCCTGTTACTTAATTGTTTAAAAGATACCTCTAACCAAGGAAACACCTAATTCTCCAAAAATTGTTTGATAGCTAGCGCAACATCTTTATGCACAGCATGCATACTTTGCATGCTGTTGATTACCACACAATGAAGATCCCGCTCTGCTAAAAACAAATATCGCTCTCTAGCTCGCTCGAAAAAACTCAAATCTTCTTGCTCAATACGGTCTAGCTCACCACGGCCTTTTGCACGTTTAAGCCCTTCTTTAGGTTCGACATCCATATACAAAGTAAAGTCAGGTCTAAAATTTTTTAAAGTGATGGCTCTTAAGCTTTCAATCATGTTCTGATCAATCTGACGACCTCCACCTTGATATGCTTGCGATGACATGTCGTGCCTGTCTCCAAGTACCCAGTGCCCTTTTTCTAAATTCGGTAAAATAACATTTTGAACTAATTGCGCTCTTGCGGCATACATTAAAAGCAACTCAGCTTCGACTGTGACCTTTTCATCTATCCAATCTTGTTTGACTACATCTCTTATGGCTTCAGCCATGGCAGTGCCGCCAGGCTCTCTGGTATTGACCACGGTATGACCGGCCGCTTGAATAGCTTCAGTTAATATCGCAACTGCGCTGCTCTTTCCAGCACCTTCTAAACCTTCAATAACAATAAATTTACCCGATGTTTGCAACTAAGACTCACTTATTTATTTATTTAATTATTTAATTGATATTTACGCACCGCAAGATTATGTGCTTGCAAAGTGGTTGAAAATTTATGACTACCATCGCCTTTTGATACAAAGTATAACGCCTCTGTTGTCAGTGGGTTAAAAGCAGCATCAATGGCCAATTTACTTGGCATAGCGATAGGCGTTGGTGGTAAGCCTTTTATCACATAAGTATTATAAGGCGTACGGGTCTTTAAATCTTTGCGCCTGATATTGCCATCAAAACTTTCGCCGATGCCATAAATAACCGTAGGATCTGTTTGTAAGCGCATCTTCAGATTAAGTCTATTGACAAACACCCCAGAAATTCTTGGGCGTTCATCTGCCACACCTGTTTCTTTTTCTATGATAGACGCCATAGTTAACCCCTCATAGGCCGACTCATAGGGCAAATCCAGTGCACGGTTTTGCCAAGCCATATTCAAATATTGTTGCATACTTAAATGAGCTCGTTTGACGAGTGCAATCGCATCTGTTTGCGCCACAAAATAATAAGTATCGGGTAATAGGTATCCCTCAATCGATTGTTTGGGTAATTTCGAAGTTAAAATTTCAAGTTGCTGTTGAAAATCATCATTAAATTTAATCTCTGGATGAGATTTTAAAACTAATAACCATTCCCGCCAATTCAATCCTTCTATTAAGCTGATTGAAAATTGCAGTTCTTTGCCACTAGAAAACAGTTTTAATAAATCTAGCGCACTCATTGAGGGTAGCAATTCGTAGGTACCTAACTTGATATTGGCAAGTTCTGGAACAAACCTCAATCTGATTTTAAGTCCAAGATTGTCAGATATAATCCCTTGATCTTTAAGTTTATTAATTAGACCTTTCGCAGATTGACCAGATTTAACTTGGTATACAGTCGCCTCAGTAATGTTGAGTGGTTGATGCACTTTTTTATCAAAATGAAACAGGGTTGCCGCAGAAACAAGACCCAATATCACAGAGAAAATCGATAACCACTTTACAAATTTCATTAAAATTATATCGTCCTTAAATTAATTGAATACTGAACATAACGTTGAATGTGTTCTGTTTGGTCCACAAAATATTCTCTACTTTGTTGATTGGCTGGATTAAACAAACTTACCACTGGCACCAACATCATTAAAGAGTTGCAAACAAACAATTGTTGGGCGCTAAATAAAGCGCTGACGTCCTGTTTAACCACCCGACATTCCAGCTTTTTTTCAAGCATAACATCAAGAACATGGTTACGCATAACCCCTTCAACCCCAGATTCTGAAAGGTCTGAGGTATACCAAGTATTATCTTTAAACCAAAATAGATTACCCACAGAGGTTTCAATTACTTTTTGTTGAGTGTCACAAACAACGGCATCATCGAAACCAGTTTGTGCTAAGACTTTTTTAACTAATACCTGCTCTAGACGATTTAAATGTTTGATACCTGCAAGCAAAGGTTGGCAAGCTAACGTAATGGAGCTAATGGTTAGCTTAATGCCCTTTGTTCGCCAAAGAGTGTAATGTACTGGGATAGTGTGATGGGTGATGATAAAACTAGGATTTGTTGCCCCTTCAGGGCTATAACCTCTACCACCCACTCCTCGGGTAATGATCACTTTTACTACGCAGTCGTCAGTCGCCTTTAATGAATCAACGATGCAAATTTCTAACTCTGACCATTTATCAAATTCGATATACAGAGTTTTACAGGCTAATTTCAGACGATTAATATGGGCATTAAACAATTCAAGACGGCCGTTTCTATATGCCATAGTGGTAAAGCAGCCATCACCATATTGAAGGGCTCTGTCTGCAATCTCTATACACTGCTGCTTTTGACCGTTAACAATCATTCATTTTTGAGTCTAGATACCTTAAATATTTTCAATAACACCTAATAGCTAAATTTTGGCTAGTGCTTTTTAAACAGTAATGAGCCATTAGTGCCACCAAAACCAAATGAATTACATAAGGCGTAGTCCAACTTAGCAGGCCTTGCAGTATGAGCAACAAAATCAAGATCGCAGCCTTCCCCCGGGTTATCTAAATTAATAGTCGGTGGCGCTATTTGGTCTCGTAGTGCCAATATTGTAAATATAGCTTCAACCGAGCCTGCGGCTCCTAGTAGGTGTCCGATCATCGATTTAGTGGAACTAACCAAAACACTGTTTGCATGTTCACCAAACGCATATTTAATCGCTGCTACTTCTGCCACATCCCCGGCTGGAGTAGATGTACCATGTGCATTGATGTAACCAATTTCGCTAACATCAATCTTGGCATCGTTAACCGCATTAACCATAGCAGCAGCTGCACCTTCACCATCAGGTGGTGGCGAAGTCATATGATAAGCATCGCCGCTCATACCAAAGCCAACCAATTCAGCATAAATAGTTGCGCCACGCGCTACAGCACAGTCATATTCTTCTAACATTACGACCCCAGCTCCCTCGCCCATTACAAAACCGTCTCTGTCTCTATCCCATGGGCGACTGGCTGCTCCTGGGTTATCATTACGGGTAGATAAAGCACGAGCTGCAGCAAAACCGCCGATACCTAAAGCACATACAGTCGACTCAGCACCACCGGCAATCATTGCATCAGCGTCACCGTATGCAATTATACGGGCAGCAATTCCAATGTTGTGTACACCCGTTGTGCATGCAGTTACAACGTTGATATTTGGCCCTTTGAGCCCTTCAAAAATCGAAAAGAAACCAGAGATCATATTAGTGATTGTAGCTGGAACAAAAAAGGGTGATATTTTTCTTGGACCTGATTCAAGCATGCGACGATGATTTTCTTCAATTAAACCCAAACCGCCAATACCAGAACCAATAGCAACACCAATTCTTGTTGCATTTTGACCTGTGACATTAAAACCTGAATGTTCTAGAGCTTGTTTACCAGCAGCGATACCGAGCTGGATAAATCTATCCATCTTTTTGGTTTCTTTTTTGGGAATATATTGCCCTGAATCAAAGTTTTTAACTTCACCAGCAAACAGAGTTGTGAACGAAGAACAGTCAAAAGAAGTAATTGGTGCAATACCACTTTTGCCCGCAAGAATGTTTTTCCAGGTAGAATCGACAGTATTGCCAACAGGTGAAAGCATGCCTAGACCGGTCACAACGACACGACGTTTAGCCACATTGGCCTCCAACTATTTAAGAAATTAAGGTTGATATTATGAAGAAACGGTCCAGAAAGGACCGTTTTTTTTAAAATATTATGCGTCTTTATTAGCGTTAACGTAGTCAATAGCAGACTGAACAGTTGTAATTTTTTCAGCTTCTTCATCAGGAATTTCTGTATCGAACTCTTCTTCAAGAGCCATTACTAATTCGACAGTGTCTAGTGAATCCGCACCTAAATCATCAACGAAGGAAGCTTCTGGTTTAACTTCTTCTTCTTTAACACCAAGTTGTTCAATGACGATTTTTTTTACACGTTCTTCGATAGTACTCATAATTCTAGTTATCCTTTAAGTCGCTAGATATAAATTTTGTGGGTAGTGTATTCAGCAAAGTGCCCCCTTGCAAGTAGCAGGCTCAACTTTTTTTCTGGTCTAACCACTCTCAGATTAATAAATTTTTATTGAATTAATAAAGCATCAGCAAATAAAAACCTTATCACATCTTATCCCATATACATGCCGCCATTGACGTGTATCGTTTCACCCGTGATATATGCAGCGTCATCACTAGCTAAAAATCCAACAGTTGCCGCTATTTCTTTTGGGTAACCTAAACGGTTTGCTGGAACATCTCTAAATATACTTTCTTTTTGGTCATCCGTTAATGCTTTTGTCATATCAGTATCAATAAAACCCGGAGAAACGACATTAACGGTAATTCCTCTAGATGCAACTTCACGGGCCATAGACTTACTGAAACCTATCACACCGGCCTTTGCAGCTGCATAGTTGGCTTGACCAGCATTACCTGTAGAGCCAACGACAGAGCCAATATTAATAATTCGTCCTTTACGTTTTTTCATCATACCGCGCAGCACTGCTTTTGACATTTTAAAAATAGAGGTCAAATTAGTGTCCATAATACTTTGCCATTCATCGTCTTTCATACGCATTAATAGATTATCACGGGTGATCCCAGCATTATTGACCAAAATATCCACAGTACCGTGCTTCTGGGTGATATCAACCAACAAAGCTTGCATCGAATCAGGTATGGCAACGTCGAGTACTTTACCTTCACCACTACCTTGCAGATAATCACTGATCGCCTGAGCACCTTTTTCAGAAGTTGCGGTACCTATTACGGTTGCACCATCTGCGGCTAACCGCTCAGCTATTGCTCTACCAATCCCTCTACTTGCACCCGTTACCAGTGCAATACTACCATTTAAACTAGCCATACATTCTTCCTACAAAAAATATAAAAATAAATCAAATCAATGAATTAACAGAGTCAAGTGTGTTAATTGCCGTACAACTTAAACGTTTATCAATTCGCTTAGTTAATCCAGTTAACACTTTGCCGGGACCCACTTCTAATAAAATCTCAACCTCAAATTCGGCTAACATGGTGATAATTTCTGTCCATCTAACTGGACTATACAATTGCTCAACTAATGCCTGCTTTATGTCATCTGGATCACTTGGGTGAGCTACGTTGACATTATTAATAACGGGGATTTTAGGTGTATGAAAGTGTATGTTATTAAGTAAGCTTGATAGCTGCTCAGCTGCGGGTTTCATTAGTGCACAATGGGAAGGGACACTAACGGCTAATGGTAATGCACGTTTCGCCCCCTGTTCTTTACATAAATTCGCAGCTATTTCAGTCGCCCCCTTATTCCCAGCGATAACAATTTGTCCTGGTGAATTGAAGTTAACAGCTGCTACGACTTCATTAGTTGCTACTTGTGCTTGCTCACAACAAGCAACAACCTTGTCGTCATCCAAACCAATAATAGCAAACATTGCGCCTGTTCCAGCATGTACTGCTTGTTGCATATATTGACCACGAGCTTCAACCAATTTAATAGCATCAGTAAAATCTATAACTCCAGCACATACCAAAGCAGAATACTCTCCAAGGCTGTGGCCAGCAAAATATGCCGGTTTACTGAGTTCTTTTTCAATTAACAGTTTATAAATTGCACAACTCCCGGCTAATAAGGCTGGTTGTGTAATATGGGTTTGATTGAGTTTTTTCTCATCATTTTGTACCACATCCCATAAATCATAGCCCAATACTTCACTGGCTTGAGCAAAAGTATCTTGAATAATGGTATGTTCGGAAGCTAGTTCACTTAACATACCTAAGGTTTGAGATCCTTGACCAGGAAAAATCCATGCTTGTTTACTCATAATTAATTCTCTACAAATACTATTTTAATAACGGACTAACGCTGAAGCCCAAGCAAAACCGCCACCAAAAGCTTCTAGAAGAAGATTTTGTCCGCGTTTAATTCTGCCATCTCGTATAGCAGTATCAAGTGCAGTAGGTACTGTAGCAGCAGAAGTATTACCATATTGTTCAAGAGTCATAACAACCCTATCAAGGGGCATTTCCAACTTTTTAGCCGTCGCTTTAATAATGCGAAAATTTGCTTGATGTGGCACTAACCAGTCTAAGTCTGATTTTTGCATATTGTTGGCAGCTAAAGTTTGTTCCACTACCTCACTTAACTTTGTGACAGCCACTCTAAATACTTCATTGCCTTTCATGCTCCCCCAGTTTTCATGAACAGATTGCTCATTGCCATGTTGCGGGTTGCCTATGGTTAATAAGTCACCGTAGGAGCCAGCAGCATGAATATGGGTTGATAAAATACCGGGCTCTTCACTTGCTTCAATAATAGTTGCACCCGCAGCATCACCAAATAAGATCACCATAGTGCGGTCTTCGGGGCTAATCATTCGGCTTAAACAGTCTGTACCTATCACTAATATTCGTTTGGCCATACCACTTTTTATATACTGGTCAGCCACGCTGAGTGCATAACAATAACCAGCACAGGCAGCTGCTACATCAAATGCGGGTATACCATCAACATCTAAAGCTTTTTGAATTTCACAGGCGGTGCTAGGCAACGCATAACGACCACTTGTAGTTGCGCATACAATCATATCTAAAGATTTTGCATCAATACCTGCAGCTTCTAATGCCTTTTTACTGGCTTCAAAACCCATAGTAGCAGCAGTTTCATTTGCGCCAATGATGCGTCTTTCTTTGATCCCGGTGCGGTCGGTAATCCATTCATCTGACGTATCAACCATCACTGACAAATCTGCATTGGTTCTCACATCACTAGGATAATAACTTCCTGTGCCAATTATTCTGGAATTCATTTATTCGTGGCGCTCCATTAAAACAGCTTTAATTTTATCTTTAATTTTGTCTGGGACCTGCATCTCGCCTTGGTGTATTGCTTCACGAATTACATATAAAAAAGCCTCTGACGAGGCGTTGCCGTGACTTTTCACCACGAGCGCGCGCAATTCTATCAGACTAGCGCCGTTATACTGGTCGGGTTTCATACGTAAATAAATGCTACGGAACAAAGGCATCGCTATTTTGCCATAATTTTAGACAACCAATTACTCTGTGATACAATTTTTACTTCTTGAATAACAAAATTAACTAGACCTTCCCACGATTTCAACGCGATATTACCGGCAAACCCATCAGTCACAATCACATCCGCTTTCTGGGAGAAAATATCGTTTCCTTCGACATACCCAATGTAATTAATGTTTTGTGAGTTAATTAGTTAATAATATTGCGGTTTTTTTGACTTGTCGTTACCTTTTATTTCTTCTGGACCAACATTAAGTAACGCCACTTTTGGCTGTTTGATATCGCCAATTTGTTCAGCCAATACCGAACCCATCACGACATCTTGGAATAACACCTCTGAGTCACAATTGATATTTGCCCCTAAATCTAAAAAATATACTTTGCCATTATTGATGGTGGGCACCCATGTAATAAGAGCAGGGCGGTCTATGCCAGGCAAAGTTTTCAATACGTAATATACCATGCTGAGCAAAGCACCAGTATTGCCGCCACTGATATACGCATCTGCTTTATTGTTGTGAACTAAATTCAGTATACGTCGCATGGTGGCGTTTTTTTATGACGTAAAGGATGAGCAGGTGCTTCGTTCATAACTACGTTTTGTGGGCAGTCTGATAAAGTGGCGCGACACTGATTATTGGATGATTGTTTGTTCAGCCACTGCGACGTTAATGCCAAAGGACCACAAAGTATTAGGTATAAATATGGAGTTTGTTGAAGTGCAGTTAAAGCAGCTTAAAAAATAATATGGGGGCCGTTATCGCCCCCCATGATATCTAACGCTAAGGTTAGACGACTCAAAAATTCATCACTTTATATTAAAGAGATAAAACTTTTCTGCCTTTGTAGTAACCATCAGCAGTCACGTGATGACGAATATGAGTCTCACCTGACGTCGAATCTACAGACAAAGTCGCAGTACCAAGTGCATCGTGAGAACGACGCATGCCACGCCTTGATCGAGTTTTCTTACTCTTCTGTACAGCCATTACTTTACTCCTAGTCTCGCTTAAGTTCTTTCAAAACCGCGAACGGGTTTGGACGTTCATCGACCGGTTCAATTTTTCCGAAGCTCATATTATCGCGCTTTTGTTTGCAATCCTTCTCTGCATGAAGAGCTACAATGGGCAATGATAAAATAAGTTCGTCTTCAAGGGTTTGAAATAAATTAATTTCTCCCTGGTCATTGACCTCAACCGGTTCATAAACCTCCGGTAAATCATCCTCGTCTTCTTCTTTAGCACTCTGCACTGGGCTAAAACAAAAAGACACATCCATTGGATGCTCAAAGACTTCATTACATCTCTCACAGATAAGTGATGTTGAACATGCCATATGACCTTGAAAGTAAGTAAGACCCTGCTCGTCTTTTGCAAACTTAATTTCAACATCGATTTCTTTGGCAATATCAGCGACTGCACCAAGCAACCTAGGCATTTCAGACGACAAAATTACCCCCCGATAATCGGAGCGTATTGTGGCGTTTTTAACTGGGTCAACCAGCTTAGGTAGTTTCACTCTCTGCATAGCGCGCGCATATTATAGAAACAACACGGCTTAGTCAAAGAAAATCATAGTTAATGACACTGGACACAGCATTTTATATGCTTTACAAATTATTTTAAGAAACAGCACCCACCTTCTATGAAAATCATTCTGGCTTCAAGTTCTGCATACCGCCAATCTATCTTAAAGAAACTGCATATTCCTTTCACTTGTGCCACGCCCAATATTGATGAATCGACAGTACCTGGCGAATCCATTGCGGAACAAGTTGAACGCCTGGCAAAATATAAAGCATTAGCCATAGCCAAAAGAAAAACCAGTGCTGATAGTTATGTTATCGGCTCAGATCAATTAGCAAGTTTTAATGGCCAAGTATTAGGTAAACCGGGTAACTATGTTACTGCCAAACAACAGCTGTTAATGTTTAGTGGACAAACAGTCAGGTTTTACACAGGGTTGTGCTTAATTCATTCCGCTAAAAATCAATTAGCGCAGCAGATCGCACAAAAAGTTGAAACATTTGACGTAACATTTAAAACCTTAACTGAGGCTCAAATTTCAACTTACTTAAAGATTGAGCAACCTTACGACTGTGCAGGCAGCTTTAAATGTGAAGGTTTGGGTATTGCGTTGTTTGAATCTTTGGATGGCAGAGATCCAAATACATTAATTGGTTTACCCTTGATCGCCTTAATGGATATGTTTAATAATATGTCTGTAGACTTATTTAATTATATGCACAAAGACAATGCTTAAACATGAAGCAATAGTTCATCCAATACATCAATTACCGCTAACGGTTTATGTTTTTGTAACGTGTAGGCACTATGAACGCCAAAACTCACACCGATACGGTCCATATTTATCGCTTCTGCCATCGCCATGTCATAGGTAGTATCGCCGACCATTAAAACCTGATGCACTGACAAATTTAATTCAGACAATAATTGCTGCAACATATCGGGGGAGGGTTTACTTTGCGCATCATCAGCGGTTTTGGAAGCACTAAAAAAGTGTTTAGTATTGGAATGATGCCAATTGTGTTCTAAACCCTGGCGTCCTTTTCCAGTAGCGACCGCTAGAATGTAGCCGCGTTGTTTTAGTTTTTCTAGTAACTCTATCGCACCGGTAAAAAGTGGACTGCTTGTTTGTACATGGTCTTTAAAATGTTTTTTGTATGTATGAATAAGATCCAGAGCTACTTTTTCATCTTGAATGTTAAATAATTTTTTTAACGCGGGTAAAAGACTGAGCCCTATTACATCTTTTGCTTGCTCATAACTAGGAGTAGGCAAACCAAAATGTTCAGCACTAGATTGCATTGTTTCAACAATCTTACTGATGGAGTCCATCAGTGTGCCATCCCAATCAAAAAAAATGGCTTTATACTTCACTTCGAAGTCGCTTTAATACACTTATCAGACTCGGATCTAATGGTGCCTTATAACTCACTCGTTCATCAGTATTAGGATGAATAAAAGCCAATGAGTGTGCATGTAAAAATAATCGTTTGAGACCAATTTTTTGTGTCCTTTGGTCGAAGTCTTTATCACCATACCTATTATCTGCTGCGATGGAATGACCAGCGTGTAAACAGTGCACACGAATCTGGTGAGTACGTCCCGTGATTGGCGAAGCCTCAACTAATGTCGCTTGGTTAAAAGACTCCAGAATGCGATATCGTGTTTCAGAGGGTTTACCTTCATCATTCACTAACACTATTCGTTCACCCGATTTTAAAGTGTTTTTCAACAATGGCGCTTTCACTTTAAAACGATTAGCTGGCCATTCTCCAGCCACTAAGGCTTGGTATCGCTTATCTACCTTTCTATCTCTGAGCTGCTCGTGTAAATGTTTTAATGCCGAGCGTTTTTTTGCTATTAATAAACATCCTGAAGTATCGCGGTCTAATCTGTGAACTAATTCTAAAAACTTTTGCTGTGGCCTTAATGCTCTAAGGGCTTCAATCACCCCAAAACTTAAACCACTGCCACCATGAACTGCAGTGCCTGAGGGTTTATTCAACACAATTAGGCAATCATCTTCATACAATATGTGATTTTCTAAACTCGATACTTTATTAAGTTTAGTAGAAGGCAATTCTGTTGGCTCGGATATTCGAACAGGCGGAATTCTCAACTCATCGCTGGCCTGTAATTTATACTCGGGCTTAACCCGTTTTTTGTTCACTCGCACTTCACCTTTACGCAAAATGCGATAAATAAGGCTTTTAGGCACCCCTTTTAAGAAAGTGCGTAAATAGTTATCTATTCTTTGCCCTTCAAGGTCGGGATCGATAGTAACGAATTGAACTTTTTGAAATAATAAGTCTGTCATAAGGGGAGTATCATAACCGAATTGCTCCTGAATATTCCTAATATTTTAATGTCTTGCCAGTGTTAGTGGTTTAATGTGATAATAATTACGAATTCAAACACGTACTGCGTGTTTAATATAAATAAACGGATTAATAAGTTCTGTATGCAATTATGACGAAGCCGTCTTAATGCGTTTGTTGTAAAACGTAACTTGCAAGCCTAATAAGGCTGATCATTTGTGAAACGAGTAACTTTTCACAGTTTTGATGAAACAGAGCCCTTACATCAGCGATATAAATAACCTATTGATCGCCATTGATGTAAAGAACACAAAAGAATTGACAAGATATTTGAATGACGAAATAGCCGGACAAGCAATCGTTTTTCGAATATGACTAAGTTTTAAATATAAAAATCAGTAAGCTAAACTTTCCGCCTTGTTTAGTGCCTACAAAAAATAGGTAAAGTGTTTAAAAACAGTACATTATATAATTAATGACAACCACTTAGGCGCAAAAAACTTAACTTTTAGTATACAGTCGTGAGGCTGCATTGAATAATTGTCTAATTACTTGGTAGTTCTTTATTTGGTGATCGGTACTTTACCGAGCTAATAAGAATGAAAAGAATGTTAATTAACGCAACTCAGTTAGAAGAGTTGCGTGTTGCACTTGTAGATGGCCAAAAACTATATGACTTAGACATAGAAAGCCCAGGTCACGAGCAGAAGAAATCCAATATCTACAAGGCTACTATAACCCGTGTAGAGCCTAGTCTAGAAGCAGCATTTGTCGATTATGGTGCTGATCGTCACGGTTTTCTGCCGCTAAAGGAAATTGCCAGGACCTACTTCCCCCAAGGTTATAAATTTGAAGGTCGCCCAAACATTAAAGAGGTGATCAGAGAAGGCCAACAGGTCATTGTTCAAATTGATAAAGAAGAGCGTGGCCAAAAAGGCGCAGCCTTAACTACGTTCATCAGTTTAGCAGGCAGTTATTTAGTTTTAATGCCAAACAACCCAAGAGCTGGAGGTGTGTCTCGTCGAATTGAAGGCGATGAACGCACTGAACTAAAAGCTGCTCTGGGTGGTTTAGACTTACCTGAGGGCATGGGTTTAATTGTCAGAACTGCTGGCGTGGGGAAATCAACCGAAGAACTTGCATACGATTTAGACTATCTTGTATCAGGTTGGAAACGTATCAAAGAAATGGCAGACTCTCGCCCTGCCCCTTTTCTTATCCACCAGGAAAGTGACGTAGTTGTCAGAGCAATTCGCGATTACTTAAGACGTGATATCGGTGAAATTCTTATCGACGATATCAGCGTGCATGAAAGAGCATTAAAACACGTCGAGCAAATGCGCCCAGACTACGCAAACCGTGTAAAACTTTATAAAGGTGATGTGCCTTTATTTAGCCATTATCAAATCGAGAGCCAAATTGAATCGGCTTTTCAACGTGAAGTAAGACTTCCATCAGGTGGTTCGATTGTTATCGATCCCACTGAAGCGTTAATTTCAATCGACATTAACTCTGCCCGAGCAACAAAGGGCAGCGATATTGAAGAAACAGCCTTTAATACTAACCTTGAAGCTGCAGATGAAATCGCACGCCAACTCCGCTTGCGGGATGCTGGCGGCTTAGTGGTTATCGACTTTATCGATATGACCCCAGTACGCCATCAACGTGAAGTTGAAAACCGCATGAAAGAAGCAGTACGAGGTGATAGAGCACGCGTACAACTAGGTCGTATTTCTCGCTTTGGTTTATTAGAAATGTCTCGTCAACGTTTACGTCCGTCGTTAGGTGATTCTGCCAATAATGTGTGTCCAAGATGCAGTGGTCACGGAACGGTTCGCGGTACAGAATCATTAGCTTTATCTGTGCTTCGCATCATGGAAGAAGAAAGCATTAAGGATAATACCGGTCAAATTGAAGCCCAGTTGCCTGTTAATGTCGCAACGTATCTATTAAATGAGAAACGTAGTTCAGTACGCAGTGTTGAAGAACGTCATAGCGTACAGTTAGTTATTATTCCAAACCCGCAGATGGAAACGCCACAATACAGCGTTGCCCGTAGACGCCCAGATGACGCAGTTCAGGAAATGAGTTATAACTTGCCTTTGATTGAGCAAGCAGAAAACATTACTGATAAAAATGTAGCTCCAGCGATGGCTAAAGAGCAACCCGCATTGCAAAGCCTTATTGCTCCTGAGCTGAAAAAAGTAGCACCAGTTTCTGTTACATCAGAAAGCTTATTATCTAAAGCCAGTAAATGGATTTCTGGACTATTTAAAGTAGAACAAAAGGTGATTCCTAAGAAAACCACACACACACGTAATCAAAATACTAATCAACATCGAAACACTCGCCCTGATAGAAGTAAACGTAATAGCAAAAATCACGAACGTAAAGAACATAGTGAGCAACCTGGTAATCGAAACGAACGCGCTGATAGAAATGACAAAAACGAGCGCTCTGAACGTAAACCAAGAAATGATAATCGTAAACCACGCCGCGAAGACAAGCCAGTAGAAGCGACTCAAAATGCGGTTATGGTTACAAAGAGCAGTGCACCGGCACCGGCCAAAAAGAAAGAACAGGTTGCAGAACGAAGAAAACGTCGCGATACAAGACGTAGTGTTAGAGTTGACGCTGATAACGACGAGTCAAATAATGCAGTTTCTGCTACTGTGGAAACCCAAGCGGATGTAAACAAACAACCGGATACAGTATTGCAAAATGGTACTGTAGAAGTGAGTATAGCGACTGATGAGCAACAGACCCTTGAAACGACAACAGTAGAGTCAACATCAGAACCGACTAATGAGACGGAAGCTTCCATTACTGATGCCTCTCAAACTGTTAGCGAAAAAAATACAGACGAAGAATCTGCAACTCGCACTCGCAGTCGTCGTTCACCTAGACACGTTCGAGCGGCAGGTCAAAAACGTAGCAAAACAGTTGACGAAAGTGACGGACCTCTGACTAACAAAACGCATGAAGTTAGCCAAGACGAACTGCAATTTGATGAGCCTGTAGCGGCGCCTAAAGTTGAAACAACACCGGAACTGTTGCCGGAAGTGGTTGTTCCTAAAGAAACGCAAGAACAAACAGTTTTGGAATTAACAACTGATCCTGTTCAAAATGTTGTAACGCCTGAGCCAGCACCAGCTGCAAATCTTGACAGTCAAGAAGAAGGCCAAGTTGCTGTACCTGTAACTGAAAAAGAAGATGTTTCTAAACCAGTCATAGCAGCGGTGAAAAAATCACCGATTAAGAAAACTACTAAAAAGGCTTCTTCTTTAAAAGTTGCTGCTAAACCACTCAAGAAGGTTTCAGTATCAGCCCCAATGGCTCGACCTACGTCTATTGATGAAGTTTTTGTTGATGTCAAAATCGGCTCACTTGAAGACGCAGCTAGACCAGAGGTTAAACGTTCTGGTAAATCAGCAGCGCTTTCAAGCTCATCAAATGCAGCAACAGCACCAGCAACACGCCCTGGTTCACAAATCGAGTAAACTTATTACTTGAAAGAGTTTAAAAGATGCCGCAAAACCTCACCGTTTTGTGGCATTTTTGTTGACAGTGCAAGTGCTATTTTATGTTAATTACTGTATCCTTTTGCGACTATTTTTTAGCTGTTTAAAGCGCATCATATTCTGATGTTTTTTTCGGGTTTATTTACCAGTTTTATATAACAGACTAAGCCTGATACATAAGCTAATCACCCTATTTGAGAATTATCTATGAGTTTTGCCGACCTAGGCCTTTCGCCAAAAATTTTATCCGCTGTAGCCAGCAAAGGGTATACCACACCCTCACCCATTCAAGCTAAAGCCATACCTGCAGTATTGCAAGGAAGTGACGTAATGGCTGCTGCACAAACAGGCACAGGTAAAACAGCAGGGTTCACTCTGCCTATATTACATTTATTGAGCCAAGGACAATCAGCTAGACCTAACCAAGCTCGGGCTTTAATCCTCACTCCAACCAGAGAGTTAGCTGCACAAATAGTAGAGAGCGTGCAAACTTATGGCAAAGACCTACCATTAAAGTCAGCCGTTGTATTTGGCGGTGTAGGTATTAACCCACAAATGATTAAATTACGTAAAGGCGTGGATATATTAGTGGCGACACCTGGCCGCCTACTTGACTTATACAATCAAAATGCGGTGAAGTTTAGTGAGTTAGAAATACTTGTTATGGACGAAGCCGATCGCATGTTGGATATGGGCTTTATCCACGACATCAAAAAAATCATAAAATTGTTGCCTCAAAAACGTCAAAATTTGATGTTTTCAGCCACTTTTTCCGACGACATTCGAAAATTAGCTAAAGGTTTAGTGAATAATCCTGTGGAAATATCTGTATCGCCTGCTAATACAACAGTCGATTTAGTTGAGCAATGGGTTTATCCAGTAGATAAAAGCAAAAAATCCCAATTACTGACTCACTTGATCAAAGAGAATGATTGGCAACAGGTATTGGTTTTTAGTCGTACAAAACATGGTGCTAACCGCATTGCCAAGCAACTTGAAGCTCATGGTATCAGTTCAGCAGCCATTCACGGCAATAAGAGTCAAGGGGCACGTACTAAAGCCCTTGCAGACTTTAAGCAAGGTAAAGTAAAAGCCTTGATCGCGACTGATATTGCTGCCCGTGGCTTAGATATTGATCAATTACCGCAAGTCGTAAATTTTGATTTACCCAATGTGCCAGAAGATTATGTGCATAGGATTGGACGAACCGGCCGCGCAGGTGCAACTGGTCAAGCTATCTCGATGGTGACACAAGATGAATTCAAAGAATTAGTCGATATTGAAATACTGATCAAACAACTTATCCAGCGAAAAGTGACTGCTGGCTATGAACCGACTCAGCCGCTACCAGAATCAACACTTGGTCAACGACCCATCAAAGCCAAAAAACCGAAGCAAGCTCAATCAGGTCACAGAGATGGGCAACGTTCTGGACGTAATTCATCTGGTGGACAGCCGCCTAAAAGCAATCATTCACGGAATAGAAACAAAAGCCAATCCAGTGGCAATTCTGGCAATCGTTAATAAAATAGCCACTCAATTGAATATTGATATTGCAGGTGATAAACACCTGCAATATCAGCGCAACCATTAGGGCAACTATTAAGCAGCTATAAGTACTAGATATTTGCAGTCAGTATTCTATCCAAATGATTAGCAAAGTTCTGCCTATCACTTTGGTTTAACGGCGGTGGTCCGCCGGACTGCTCACCGCTGGCACGCATGGTATCCATAAAATCACGGATATTGAGCCTGGCGCGGATGTTTTCAGTAGTAAATAGCTCTCCTCTAGAGCTTAATACTTGACCGCCTTTTTCAATCACTTCTGCTGCTAGTGGAATATCACTGGTGATAACCAAATCATTTGATTCAATTTGCCGTACTATTTCGTCGTCGGCTACATCAAATCCAGCACTAACTTGCATAGAACGAATGAATTTAGACGGTGGTGTACGAATATATTGATTAGCCACAAATACCGTTTCGACTTTTTTACGTTCCGCAGCCCGAAACAAAATATCCTTTATAACAACCGGACATGCATCCGCGTCAACCCAAATTTTCAATGTAATACTCTCTTTTTAAATAATTAATTTTATTAAATAGTTTTATTAAATAGTTTCACTAGCCACTGGTTTTTAATTTTCGTATTTGTTCATCTGTCAATACGCTCAGATATTTTTCAGTGATTTCAAATTCTGTATGACTTTTTTGATACTGGATCAACTGTTTAAACAAAATTTGTTGCATATCAACGCTTGAGGCACTCGCTTCTAGCTTTGATATATTTTGTATAGCCTGTTCTATTTTTAATGATCCTGCTAATTCAGACATATCTGACAATGACATCATTGATGTTTTTACAGAATTGTCTTCAAGCAGCGACTTTTCCACTATCTGTTCTTCTAAGGCTTTTTGGGGTTGGCTGATTGATAATCTTTTCCTTGCTACCACACTGAACTCTTTATCTAAAAGCATCTCTTTATCTAAATGCATATCCTTATCTAAATGCATCTCTTTATCTAACATCACTTTTTTATCTATCATTACCTCTTCGTATGATAGCAACTCAGACTTTGAAGAAGAAGACACTGATTTCATTTCTTGAAAAGACTGATCTACCGCTATCTCTTGTGGGTATTTTTCAGACTGACTAATATCAGGAGCTTGCATAGTAGGTCCATTGAATATGTCAGTCTCTCCTACAACAATGTTACTGGGGTTTATAAAATAGTCTCTTTGGGTAATAAACAGAATACCCAATAATCCCACAGAGGCTACCAATGAAAACGGCCATTGCCATGATTTTGGACTCTTATTTTGAGTCTTTCTTTGCTTATTTTTATTGCTTAGGGATTGTTGAGAAAGACTTTGCTCTTGAGTCAATAAGGCAGAATTGCCTGAAAGTTGTTGTTTGGCCATTGCCATTATTTTAGAGTCTAACTGTGCACTAGATTTTTCAACTTGGAATGCCTTAGTGTTCTGATAAAGCTCACTAATTTTTTTCTCATGTGCTAATAAGTCAAAAGATTCATCTTTTTTATCACTGCCTTTATTATCGCTGCTCACAATATCGTCCTCCCTGTCTTAAGGAGCAAGCATTGCCGCAGATTTTCATAGGCATAACGCAAACGACTTTTACTGGCTTCAAAACTGGTATTGAGTATCGATGCAATGTCTTTAACTGACAGGCCAGCCTCTTCTTTTAACAAAAAACTGTCTTTTTGTGTCTGAGGCAATTGACCAATACAATGTTTCAAAAATCCGGCAACCCTAATGTTGGTCAATCCACATTCTGGTTCGTTATCCATTTGTGATTGTTTAAATACTTTAGGTGACTCGGCTACTTCTTCATCATAACTGTGCACTATCACTTTATTAATCACAGACAAATGTCGCACATAATCCACTAACTGGTTGTGGGCTAAGGTATATAACCAAGTAGTAAATTTCGCCGTTGGTTTGTAGTATTTAGCCTTTATTATCACTTTGTTCCATATTTCCTGATACAAATCCTCTGCCAAACTTGGCTCAGGAATATGCCGCATAAAATAACGGTACAAGCTACCTTTGTGCCTGTTATATAAAGTTTCAAATGCAAGGAGGTCACCTGCAGCGTATAGCTGTATTAAGTTTGTGTCTGTTTGTTGTTGATAATCTGCTAAGTCAGCGTTGCATTGCTTTGACTCAACATTATTAGTGTTAGTGATAAGTTTCTCAGGTTGTTTCAATGGGCCGTCAATATAATAGGCTTAACCTCAATACTGCGGGCAAAATCTTGAATATTCAATTCTACTGGCTTTAGATTTTCGTTTGACTGCTTGGGCATACTGCCCTGTAAAGCGGCGCTGCTGCGAACTAAGTTAATAAATTCGGCTCGATAGCCAAACTTGTCTTTACCTTTCGCTCCTTGTGCTAAATCTATAATTTGCTGATAACTCATATCTTGCCAATAATGACTCTGCTTTAATAAATGGGCAAACCCTACGACACTACTCGCAAATCTAAAATCGTCAGATTGCTGATTAAAATCAGTGATTTGACTTGTCTTCACCGCTTGGGTGATTAATATACTTTTTTCGCTATTAACAGGTTTGTAACGCAGTTTAACTAAAGCTAATTCATTAAAAAATTCGCTGTCTTTTTTATTAATATTAGCGTTGTTCTTAACTTGAGCCTGCTGATAACGTAATGGGTCAAGAAAATGGTTGTTAGATGTATTTAAAATCAGTTCATACAAAGCAGTAACTGTATGCCCTGCGCCAACTTCACCTGCATCTACCTTGTCATTGTTAAAGTCTTCACGCTTTAATTCACGATTTTCGTAACCTATCAAACGGTATTCAGCTACTAAACTGGGATTAAATTCCACTTGGATTTTCACATCTTTAGCAATAGTTAACAGTGTCGCGTTCATTTCATCAACCAATACTTTTCTAGCTTCATGAATTGTATCAATGTAAGCATAATTACCGTTACCTGCATCAGCTAACTGTTCCATAAGATGGTCGTTGTAATTACCTTGCCCAAAACCCAAGGTACTTAAGGCAATCCCTTTCTGGCGTTTGTGTTTGATCAGCTCAATTAATCTTTTGTGACTGGTAATACCAACATTAAAATCGCCGTCTGTGGCTAAAATAACGCGGTTAACTCCACCTTTGATAAAAGCCTGTTCTGCCATATTATAAGCTAATTCTATACCTGCCTGACCATTGGTTGAGCCACCCGCTGACAAACTGACAAGTGCCTGTTTAATCTTTGTTTTTTGATCACCTTGAGTCGGTTTTAAAACGACACCTGACGCACCTGCATATACCACAATGGACACACTATCTTGCTCGTTCAACTGCCCTGTCAGTAACACAAGTGAACGGATTAATAATGGCAATTTATTTGGCTGATTCATCGAACCCGATACATCCAATAAGAACACCAAATTTCGGCCAACAATCAGATTAACATCTGGACTGAATCCTTTTAGGCCAATACGCATAATATGCCGTTGTGATGCCCACGGTGAATTGGCTATAGTGGTATTAATATTAAAAGGCGTTACTGATCTGTTTTCATTTTCATAGGGATAGTCGTAATTAAAATAATTAACAAATTCTTCTATTCTTATGGCATCTGAAGGTGGCAGTATACCCTGATTGAGCATTCTACGAATATTAGTGTAACTACCTGTGTCGACATCGATTGAGAAGGTTGAAACAGGTTCCTGCAGCACCGACTTGATCCCATTTTCCCTATAATGCTGATAGTTTTCAGTATTCACAATATGAGGTTTAACACGTCTGAAATGTTGTTGTTGAGAATGGTAATTAGATTTCCTAGCCATATTATCCATATTATTAATATTAACCATATCTTGAACTCCGGCCATAGACTCCCGGATCGACCTTACCTCTAGCGGTCGACTGACTGCCATCACTGGATTTGGTGGTTTTTTAGACTCCTCGTTTATTTTGTTCTCCTTCGTCCCAGAAGTGCACGCCACCGTTAGTGCTACCAATACTGTGCTGATAAAAAACATCTTGAATACTGACGTTTTATCACTGTTTTTTTTGAAATTTTTCATAAATATATACTCTCTATAACTGACTAAAATAACTGACTAAAATAACTGATTAAAATAGCTGTGTTTGCCTTACCAACGGATCAGTTAATCAAAAGGGTTAATTTTTTTAGAGTTTTTTTATTTGAGAGTTTTTTTATTTAAGAGAGTTTTTAAAGGAGAGTTACTTGAGAGTTTTACGTTAAT
The DNA here is from genome assembly GCA_034111145.1 of Paraglaciecola sp. Taxonomy (GTDB): domain Bacteria; phylum Pseudomonadota; class Gammaproteobacteria; order Enterobacterales; family Alteromonadaceae; genus Paraglaciecola. The sequence goes on along the minus strand of JAWUXU010000143.1, from coordinate 12,858 downwards.
CATTTAAACCAATAAATAGTGAATAACACTAATGCTTACAATTTCAAACTCGTATTTTTTTCACACCATTATACTATCTACTTGTTTTATATGGATTTTCTTGGTTTGGCATAGTCGATGCTAAATACGTGCATATACGCATACTCATTATTAACTTTAAACTAGCTGTTCAGGGAACTCAAAATGGAATCAATAATAAATAAAAAGGTTGGACTTAGATTATTCTCTATACTGTCTATTTTGCTATCGGTTAGCCTTCTTAGTAGTTGTGGTGAAGCCACAGCCTTAAATGAAGACACCCAAAAAGTCGTTATCTCAGTTCCTGTAGAAGTTGCACCATTATCCATAGGTAATATTTCTTCAAACTATTTAACTACTGCTGTTTTAGAAGCAAAAGAAGAAGCGTTTGTTGTACCAAGAGCCTCGGGGATCATCGAACATATTTATGTAGAAGAAGGTGACTATGTTGAAAAAGGCCAAAGATTAGCGCAAATAGAACCGCGTCGTTATCACTTAAACCTAGATCGAGCAAAAGCAGATTTAGTAGGCCTTGAGAAAGAATTGACAAAAATTAACAAGGTATACAATGCGAAGTTAGTCAGTGACGATACATATGACAAACTGACTGCTCAATATGAATCTGCTAAAGCCACTCTTTCACTGGCCGAACTCGATTTAAAAGAAGCCACAATAACAGCGCCCATATCCGGTTATATCGCTGAACGAAATGCAAAAGTGGGTAATCTAAGTGAGTCTTTTCAGCGTGAAAGAATGTTCCATATAGTTCAACAAAAAGAACTATATGGAATTGTTTACTTACCTGAAAAAGAGCTCTATAAAGTACATAAAAAGCAAAAAGCCTCTTTAAATTTAACGGCATTTGATGGTGACGACATTATAGCTTTTGTTGAACGTATTAGCCCTGTTATAGATTCAAAAACAGGTACGTTTAAAGTCACATTGCGTGTACCTAACCCTAATAATTTACTCAAGTCAGGCATGTTTGCCCAAGTTAAGTTAAATTACGATACCAAACAAGATGTAGTACTTCTTCCACGTAAAGCCTTACTCGCCATAGACGATAGTATTAATGTATTTGTAGTCAAGGATGGCATTGCTAGTAAAAAAGCTGTCACATTAGGTTATCAAGAAGGTGAAGTGGTAGAAATATTAAGAGGCTTATCAGGCACAGAACAAGTGGTCATCACAGGGCATCAAAACCTCAGGGATCAAGCTCCAGTCGAGATTGTTAACGATAACATTATCCAAAGCGAACCCTTAGAACTAGCTCAGGAAGCCTCTAGTCAGTTAGCTAAAGGTTAAGGGGCGTCTTATGTATATTGTTGATATTGCAGTCAAACGGCCGGTGACAATATGGATGTTTACCTTCGCGATCATTTTATTTGGTGTGGTTTCATTATCGCGTCTGGCAATAAACCTGTTACCCGAATTGTCCTACCCTACCCTCACTATCCGCACCGATTATATTGGCGCGGCGCCGGGCGAAATCGAACAATTGGTATCTAAACCTATTGAAGAAACCATAGGTGTAGTGAAAGGTGTGCGCACCGTCACGTCAACCTCCAAAGCCGGCCAATCTGATGTTTTACTCGAGTTTGAGTGGGGCACAGATATAGACTTAGCCAGCCTTGAAGTGCGCGAAAAACTAGACACACTAGAATTACCTTTGGATATCAAAAAGCCATTATTATTGCGCTTTAACCCCAGCTTAGATCCGATTATGCGTTTTGGCCTAGGAGGTGCAAAAGTCAAAAATCAGACAACAATCGAAAATGACACGACAGTCGATAAAGTTACACCCGACACAAATTCAAAACCAATAACAACAGAATACATCTCCAAGACACAGGAAATCCAACAAGCAGCATTAAGCGACCAAGGTATTAAAGCACTACGTACTTACGCTGAAGAACAAATCAAGCGCCAACTAGAATCGGTGGTAGGTGTAGCATCGGTGAAAGTGGGAGGTGGTTTAGAAAATGAAATTCAGGTATTGGTTGACCAACAAAAAACCAGTCAACTGAACATTACAGTGAATGAAATCATTAAACGTTTAAAAGACGAAAACGTCAATACATCTGGTGGCCGAGTAAAAGATGGCTCCCAAGAGTATTTGGTTCGTACCTTAAACCAGTTTCAAACATTAGATGATATACGCGACCTTTTTATCGCTAATCGGGAAGGCAAAAATATTCGTTTAGGTGACATTGCCACCGTTCAAGATACTTACAAAGAACCGACTTCTATGAACCGCTTTAATGGTTTTGAAGGCGTAGAAATAACGATTTATAAAGAAGGCGATGCAAATACAGTGCAAGTGGCTGAAAACATACAGTTTCGTATTGCCCAGTTGCAAGATGCTATACCCAAGCAATATCAATTACAGTTGGTCTACGATCAATCTAGATTTATCTCCAGTGCTATCGAAGAGGTAAAATCAGCAGCCGTTATGGGTGGTTTGTTGGCTATGTTGGTGTTGTATCTGTTTCTGAAAAATATTTGGTCAACATTGATTATTTCTATCTCTATACCTGTTTCCATTATCGCCACATTTAATCTCATGTATGGCAATGATATTAGTTTAAATATTATGAGCTTAGGGGGTATCGCACTGGCTATTGGTCTGCTAGTAGATAACAGCATAGTGGTGTTAGAAAATATTGCTCGGCACAAAGCTAAAAATACCAACTTCAAACAAGCCGCAATTTTAGGCACCAAAGAAGTCTCTATGGCTATTATCGCGTCAACATTGACAACCATGGCAGTATTTTTTCCATTGGTTTTTGTTGAAGGCATAGCTGGCCAGCTTTTCAGTGATCAAGCGTTAACTGTTACCTTTGCCTTAGCAGCTTCGTTAGTTGTGGCACTTACATTAATACCCATGTTGGCCGCAAGAGAAAACTCAACAGATATCCCAAACAATATACCAACCTTAGACTTAGGTAAAAGTCCCAAAAAAACACTTCCAACATCAAAAATAGCTTGGATATTTCATTATTTATCCCTGCCTCTTTATTGGTTAGTGCAATTAGTTTTTCACTTTACTCCTTTTGTTATTTCGTCTTGTATCGTTTTGTTATTCCGGTTGTTAAGTAAAGTGTTTGGTCGCTTATTCAGTCCACTATTATGGGTGTTTGACAAAAGTTTTGTGCAAATAGAAAAGTTATACTTGGTGGGACTAAAACAGGCATTACGTATTCGCATATCGGTTTTAACCGCTGTGATAGGCGTTTCCTTAGCTTCATTGTTGTTATTACCCAAGCTCGGTATGGAACTCATTCCTGATATGTCCCAAGGCGAGTTTTATGTAGAAATAAACCTGCCAACCGGTTCTCAATTGGAAAACACCGACCAAGTGATTGCCGACTTAGCTCTATTTACTGCTGATCTTGAAGGCGTTGAGCGCACCTATGCCTTAGCTGGAACGGGAAGTTTAATGAATGTGTCTGCCAGTCAAAGTGGTGAATATTGGGGCAAGCTGAATGTGGTGATGCAAACCGATAGTTCTGTTCAGACTAGTCAACTAGTGATGGACAAAATGCGCGGTTATTTAACCCAACAAGCAGGTGTTCAGAGTCAATTTGGTAAACCTGCATTGTTTACCTTTGCTGCGCCTTTAGCTGTGCAAATCGTAGGTTTTGATCTAGAAAACTTAACTAAATACAGCCAGAAGATGCAGTCTATAATGCAAGGTGATAAACGATTCGCCGATGTGAAATCCTCATTACAATCAGGTAACCCAGAACTTAAAATTAAATTCGATCATGGGAAACTGGCTCAACTTGGCATCAATGCCCCAGACGTATCTAAACTTATTTCTGCAAAAATTGGTGGCGAAGTGGCGACTCAATTCAGTGTTGAAGACCGCAAAGTCGATATCTTAGTGAGAACCATTAAAAAACAACGGGATTCCATTACTGATATTGGGCAAATGATTGTTAATCCTGGTGCTAGTCCATCAATCCCATTGGCAGCCGTGGCAGATATTAGTATGTCAATTGGACCTAGTGAAATCACACGTATTGGTCAAGAGCGGGTGGCATTGATTTCAGCCAATTTACATTACGGTGATTTAAACGAAGCGGTATTAGTTGTTCAACAACATATTGATACCTTGAAATTACCACTTAATATGCAGGCTAAAGTGGCAGGTCAAAGTGAAGAAATGGAAAACAGTTTTCAATCTTTACAGTTTGCTTTAGCTTTGGCGATATTTTTGGTGTATCTGGTTATGGCCTCACAATTTGAATCATTGTTACACCCATTACTGATTTTATTTACTGTACCTTTGGCTTGTGCGGGTTCTATTTATGGATTGTACCTGACTGGGACTAATATCAGCGTAGTGGTGTTTATTGGACTGATCATGTTAGCAGGTATTGTAGTGAATAATGCCATAGTGCTTATTGACCGAATTAACCAACTGCGTGTGTCGGGACTAGACAAAACAGTGGCGATCATCGATGCTGCACAAAGTCGCCTACGGCCCATTTTAATGACCACTCTTACCACCTCATTAGGTTTATTACCTATGGCAATCGGGTTAGGAGAAGGCTCTGAAATACGCACACCTATGGCTGTTACCGTTATTTATGGTTTACTTTTTGCCACCCTTCTCACCTTGTTTTTTATCCCAGTGATCTACAGTTTATTTGATCGTAAACAGTATGATGAAAAGTTGAATAAAGAGTCAGAAAACCCATTAGATGAATTGCCAACAAACACTGATGTTGGGGATACAATTTATGGATAAGTTCGAAAGTGCAGGTTCAGTATTAGCAGATTTTGCCATACGCCGCCCCGTCACCATTATGATGTTATTTTTATCTATGCTGGTATTTGGCATTATATCCAGTCAGCTTTTGCCACTGGAAAAATTCCCAAGCATCGACATCCCCGAAATCGCAATTCGTATTCCTTATAATGATGCTACTCCGGTGGAAGTGGAAAAGATGATCACCCGTCCAGTAGAAGAAGCTTTGGCAACCATGTCAGGCATAAAACGTTTACGGTCGCGGTCGTCAGAAGATGGAGCTGAAATCCAGTTACAGTTTGCATGGGACGAAAATCTCAAAGCCAAAGGCATTGAAGCCAGAGAGAAAATAGATGCTATACGTGCAGATTTACCCGATGACGTAGAGCGTATATTGGTCTATCAATTTAACACCAACGATATGCCAATTTTTTCTTTAAGAGTATCCAGCGAACGAGACTTGTCTAGCGCCTACGATTTACTTGACCGTAACTTAAAACGTCCAATCGAAAGAGTGGCTGGTGTCTCTAAAGTCGAACTCTATGGTGTCACAAAAAAGCAAATATCCATTCGTTTAGATCAAAATTTAATGGCCGCACTGCAAATTAACACCAATGAATTAACTAACTCTTTAAGTAATGCCAATTTTTCCATGACCGCAGGCAGTTTTATTGACTCAGATATAGAGCAAAAGATCACAGTCAACCCTCAAGGTGAATTTACTAGCTTGCAGGAAATTCGGAACTTGATGGTTAAAAAAGGAGTACGACTTAGGGATATAGCCTTGGTTAAATACGAAAAACCCAAACGCACCGAAGGCAGACATCTTGATCAGTCATACGCAGTAGGATTTAATATTTTTCGCGAGTCGACCAGTAATATGGTTGAGGTCGCCAGCAACGTGTTAAAGGTGATTAATGATGCTAATTCAAATCCAGCATTTAACGGTATTCAATTATTTATTATGGAAAACGAAGCAGAGAGTGTCACCGAATCTCTTTCTGATTTACTCAATGCAGGCATGATTGGCGCATTGTTATCACTACTTGTGCTCTACGCCTTTCTCCGAAATGTAACCAGTACCTTAATAGTTGTGTTATCTGTACCTTTTAGCATTTGTATTACCTTAGGCTGCATGTACATGATGGGCTATACCATCAATATTTTATCTATGATGGGACTGATGTTAGCGGTAGGCATGCTGGTAGATAACGCGGTTGTGGTGACGGAAAGTATTTCTCAGGAAAAAGAGAAAAATCCTGACGTGGTCGCCGCCACAAAAGCCGGCGTGGGTAAAGTCAGCTTGGCCGTTATCGCTGGGACCATCACCACTGCTATTGTTTTTTTACCTAATATTGTTGGTGCTAAGGTCAACATCACTATTTTTTTAGAACATGTTGCCATTGCAATATGTATATCATTATTTGCTTCGTTGTTGATATCTCAAACTCTTATCCCTCTACTTTCTAGCAAAATCAAAACTAAGGTATCTAAAAGTGGGGACAGTAATCAGCCTAAGCCACCAGGGAAAATTGCGACTTGGTATAAAAGGATCCTTACTTGGTCACTTAACAACCAAGGAAAAACTAGCCTAATTGCTATTTTGATCCTTGCTAGTACAGCACTGCCGATGCAGCATGTCACCAGTGATGATGATAACAACGACGACCAAAACCGATTGTGGATGGACTATGACATTCAAGGCAGTTTTAGTTTAGAAGAAGTAGAAAAAACTGTTAGTAAAATGGAAAGATACTTGTACGCCAATCAGCAAAAATTTCATATCAAACAAGTTTATACTTATTACACTGCAGGTTTTGCTGTATCGGGTATTACCCTTATAGATGATCTGCCGGTGTCACAGTCAGAAGTAAAAAAACAAATCTCTGAAAACCTACCCAAGTTTGTTAGGGCGAAGCCTTCATTCCAATGGGATCAAGGAAACGGCGGTGGCATTCAGATGACACTAGTAGGCGACTCTTCCGAAAGACTTGGGCAAATAGCTGAACAGATCTTACCAATATTGACCAATGTAGAAGGGTTGTCAGAAGTCAAAACGGATACCAGCCGGCAAAAACAAGAATTGCAGATTGTTATAGATAGGCAAAAAGCGTTTCGTTTTGGGCTCAATAGTAATGACATTTCTCGGGTTGTCTCGACCGCCTTACGTGGTGTTAACCTTCGCACTTTTCGCTACGGCGACAGCGGTGAAGTGGGCATTCGATTAATGTACGGTCAAAAGTTACAAAATTCTGTTAACGCCCTAAAGAATTTAACCATCACTCGTGAGTCAGGCCAAAATATCACACTAGATATGATTGCTAAACTGACTGTTAAACCAAGACTTTCAGAAATTAACCGTAGTTATCGCCAAACGTCAATTACCATTGGCGGTAATCTGCAAGACGGCTTTACTTTGGAAGATGCTCAAAAAAGTATTGAAGGAGTAATGCAGCATATCAAATTACCCACAGGTTACGATTGGACATTTGATGGCAGCATTAAACGCCAGAATCAAAACGAAAATGCCATGCAAACTAATATGTTATTGGCCTTAATTATGATTTACATTGTCATGGCGGCTCTATTTGAATCATTACTTTTACCTACAGCGGTTATCACCTCACTGTTGTTTTCGATGACAGGGGTATTTTGGGCCTTGTTTATAACCGGTTTAGATATGTCAATTATGAGTATGATTGGTATGTTAATACTAATGGGCATAGTGGTGAACAACGGCATTGTGCTGGTGGATAGGATAAATCAGCTTATTAATATAGGTTACGCAGTACAACAAGCGATCATCGAAGCATGTTTAACTCGCGTTAGGCCAATACTGATGACGGTTGCCACTACAGTATTAGGCTTAGTGCCATTGGCAATAGGCAGCACCCGCATTGGTGGCGATGGTCCGCCCTACTCGCCTATGGCAATTTCGATTATTGGTGGTTTAATATTTTCTACATTAACCAGTTTGGTATTAGTGCCATTAGCTTACTTGCTACTACTAAAACTTAGAGAAAAAACTATCAAAATGATCACCAATAGCAAACGCATGGTCAATCAAATCATAAGTATTTAAAAGATGGATAAGATAATGAATAAAATAAGCAGATGGATTGTGTTACCGATATTGGCCATAGTCGCAATTTTCTTTTATAGCATTGGCAACACTTCCAGTTTGATTGTGTTTTTGATACTTGGCGTTTTGTTTGAATTCGCCTTTTGGCTAAAGGCTTTCCCAAGAAAGAAACAACCGTAGTTAAATTTGTAATACCTTAATTTACTTTCTAAAAATGTGGTCATCAAAGCAATCGATGTATTGCTTTGATGTGTTCATAATAATTCTACCAAACCACTTATCTGAACCATTACATGAAGATTCATTTAATATAATGGTTATAAGTAACTCAAACCAACACCGCTAAATCACAAATAAACAAAACTAGTTACCGCCATTAAGGAAGTTAAAGGAATTTCCCACCACCTAAATCTGAGGACACTAGACGATGGATTATCGGCCCTATGGATTCCCTTTCTGAGGAGTTTGAGCTTCGCACAGGTTTAGTTGTTAATGTCACTAAACCTGCCGTTGGAAAATCATTACCTGATTACATCAACATAAGATTATATCGTGTTGAACAAGAATCTTTAAAGTTGCTGTTGATCTTGGCAATGCCCCATATCTATAGGCTGTATAAACAAATAATTTTCATTTACTACTCATTTAAAAAAATACCCAATGATTTTGACTACGTAAGCTTTTTTAAATTTGTGTCAGGAAAATTGAGAATTAGCTTGCTTTGGTTTAGGCTACATAAAATCTCTATGTGACCATTAGTTTAATTCAATATGATAAAAAATGATCCAAACCCACAATATATTGCATCAAGTAATAGATATGAAAACATGCCATATAATCGATGTGGGAAAAGTGGCCTTAAATTACCTGCTTTATCGTTAGGATTATGGCAGAACTTTGGAGCTGTAGACTCTTCTCAAAATGCTCAAAAAATGTTGCATCGAGCTTTTGATTTAGGTATTAATCATTTTGATTTAGCTAATAACTATGGCCCTCCTTTTGGTTCTGCCGAATCCACCTTTGGTCAGGTTATGGTAAAAAGCTTTAAGCCCTATAGAGACGAAATGCTGGTATCCAGTAAAGCGGGATATGATATGTGGCCTGGACCTTATGGTATTGGTGGTTCAAGGAAATATTTAATTTCCAGCTGCGATCAAAGTTTAAAACGCACCGGGCTGGATTATTTTGATGTGTTTTATTCACACTGTTATGACCCTGACACTCCGCTGGAAGAGACCATGCAAGCCTTAGACTATATAGTCCGCTCTGGGCGTGCTTTGTACGCGGGGATTTCTAGCTACTCACCCGTTCATACCAAACAAGCCATTCGTATATTACAGGATTTAGGCACACCGCTACTTATTCATCAACCTAGCTACAATATGTTTGATAGATGGATAGAAGACGGGTTAACAGATGTTTTATTAGAGGAAGGGGTTGGTACAATTGTGTTTTCTCCATTAGCCCAAGGTTTCTTAACGAATAAGTATCTCAAAGGTGTACCTCATGGTTCACGTGCATCGCGGAGCGAGCAGATTTATTTGACTGAAGAAAACATCAGCCAAGAAAAAGTATCCAAAGTCATTCTGCTCAATGATTTAGCCTTACAAAGAGGCCAATCCTTGGCACAAATGGCCGTAGCTTGGGTACTCAACAATCAAGCTGTGACTAGCGCCATTATTGGTGCGAGTAAAATAAGTCAAATTGAGGACTGTGTGTCGGCTTTAGATAAATTAGAATTTACCCAACAAGAACTTATCAACATCGACAATATTTTAGGACAGTAAATTGCCAATACATTTAGCAATTATTAATATCAAAAACCCGCATGTTATATAGGACAGTAAATTGTCAATTCACTTAGCTATTATTAATCCGAAAAGCCCGCAAAATATGGGCAGTATTCTACGAGCCGCCGGTTGTTATCGGGCGAAAAGTATTCGCTATACTGGCGAACGTTATGCGCGTGCCAAAGCTTTCAGTACGGATACTAAAAATGCTCACCTCAATATATTGGTTACTCAGGTACCTGCGGTTATTGATCCCATATACGACAAACATCTTACTAAAATAGCCATAGAACTGGTGGAAGGAGCAACACCCCTACCACTTTTTGTGCACCCAGAAGAGGCTTTATATATATTTGGTCCCGAAGATGGTTCTATCGATCAAGATGTTGTCGACCAATGTGATCACGTAGTTTATATTCCAACTATAGGCTGCATGAACTTAGCGGCAACCGTCAATGTATTGCTATATGACCGGTTGGCAAAAACAGAAAAAATGCCTTGTGATGACCGCATAATTAAAACTAGCCGCGATACAAACAATCGCACAAAAATAGGCTAGGTTAATAAAGTGTTAAACTTTTTTGTCGGTAACTAAACATTTCCTTTGTCATCTATAGCTAACCATGTGAATATTATAAATTGATCCCTACATATCGTAACTAAATCACACCAAAAAATAAAAGGAATGTCTAATGAGTGATGATAATCGCATCCCACGTAATTCAGAAAACGACCATACAATTGAAATGGCCGCAGCCCGCAGAGATTTTATCAAACAAAAGACTGGCGCTGATATGACTCATACAGGTCAATTCAGTATTGACCCGGCAGTATTACCAGGTAATGTCGAAAACTTTATCGGCATAGTACAGATGCCAGTTGGCGTGGCAGGCCCAGTTCATATCAACGGTGAGCATGCCATTGGCAATTTTTATGTGCCGATGGCAACAACCGAAGGCACGCTAGTGGCAAGTTATAGTCGTGGTATGCGGGTAATAAACGAATGTGGCGGTGTTAAAACTACGGTCGTCGAGGGATGGATGCAACGTGCTCCTGCCTTCATTTTTGAAGATGCCCGACAAGCTCGTGATTTTGGTGTATGGATAGAAGAGAATTTCGAAGAAATTAAAGCGGTTTCAGAAACTACAACCAGTGTAGGCAAGCTTGAACATATTCAGCAATGGTCTGTGTCAAAAACTAAGTACTTACGTTTTAACTATACAACGGGTGATGCAGCCGGTCAGAACATGGTTGGTAAAGCCACCTTAGTGGCCTGTGAATGGATAAAAGCCAACTCACCTATTCCATGTATATATTTGTTGTCAGGTAATATGGATACTGACAAGAAGCATTCCCATTTGAACATGTTACATTCCCGCGGCAAGCGTGTAATCGCAGAAATAGTATTGAAAAAGGAAGTCTTGGCTAAAGTAATGAAAGTTGACACCAAGATGCTTGCGGGCGCGACAGTATTGGCTAACGTCGGAGCAGCTATGGCTGGTGCGGCATATAACGGTCCACATTCCGCTAACGGAATTGCTTCCGTATATATTGCAACAGGGCAAGATGAAGCTAATGTTGTGGAATCTCATGCAGGTATACTTTCACATGAGCTACTAGATAACGGTGATTTATACATGTCTGTTACCCTGCCTTCATTGATTGTGGCCACCTTTGGTGGAGGTACCGGCTTACCTACACAAAATGAATGTCTTCAAATGTTAGGTTGTGTAGGTAAAGGCAAAGCGAATAAATTCGCTGAAATTGTTGCCGCCACAGTGTTAGCTGGAGATATATCCTTGGGTTGTGCAGTTATTGCAGGTCATTGGGTTAGCAGTCATGACCAAATGGGTAGAAATAGATAAATTATTTGATTTTCAATAGTGAAAGCCCAGTTAACGCTGGGCTTTTTATTTACCTTGTCCTATTCTTAAAAATGCTGACTTGGTCAGTAAAAATTGACTAAAATCATTAAATCCTAAAAGCAAATTTACAGTTTTTGTACAACATCTAAAACAGCTTGAGAAATTGCCAACCTTTTAACAACAGACAGCAGAATACACCCTACAATACTTACTAAACCGTTATACGAACAAGTCTTATTAATATAAATCATGCAAGACTTTATCAACTTTATTAAAAATACAATTAACTAAGGCAAGAATTTGCCATTCTCAGTGTATTCCTATGTTCACGAACAAAAGTTACTAGATGTAACCTGAGAACTGTTTAAGCGATAATCAGAGTTCAGCTCTACGTCAGTTAAATTAGGGCTTGGCTTATTTTCTTTTAAACAATAAGCAACCAATCCCGCGAGTAAATTCAGCATAAAGCCTTTCATACTCCGATGCCTTGAGTGTTCGATATAAGAAATATTCTTAAGTTGGTCGTTTATTGTTTCAATTATATAGCGCCTTGAAAGCATGGCCCTATCCCACAACGATATAACTTTTGCTTTCATATTTTTGCGAACGGTTGTGATGAGACTGACACCTTTGTCTAATAAATCCGCTTCCAAAGCTTTACTCAAATAACCCTTGTCTCCATACAATTTATCAGTCAAACCTTCTGCTAATTCACGTACGGGTTGGGTGTCATGCACATTGCCGGTTGTGACTTTCGCAGCAACAATTTCACCGTGATGATTGACGACTAAGTGAAGCTTGAAACCATAAAACCAACCCATAGTACCTTTGCCTCGTTGAGCGATACCATCGAAGGTTTTATGTCTAGGTATTCGGATGTTATGACACACTTTGATACTTGTAGAGTCAATGAATTCAAGTCCTGTGGGCTTTCCTTTAAGTGATGTGAAGTAGGCACACATGGGCACGATAACTCTAGGCATGACCGCTAGAAATCGGGTGTAACTCAATAAATTTGGAAACGCATTTTTGTACACAAGAGATACATACCCAAGATAGTAGTTTTTGAAATCACGGTAATGTGACATATGAAAACTGACGACAATCGTCATGATTTCACTGGTTGTCATTTGCCCTTCTCTTTGACGTTTTCGCGTACCGTCTTCGATCAGTTGTTTACGCCATTGAGGGATAAATACTTGCCAAAAATCATCGACATCACAAAACAACTCAACTAATTTACTCATGCCTGTTCCTTTTTAGATTCATCTCTTTTATTTGAAGGATCTTGGAATAGGCATTTAGTTCAATTTCTTAAACAGGATTCAGGTTAAATAGTTTAATAAA
>JAWUXU010000142.1:0-12834 GCA_034111145.1 Paraglaciecola sp. | reverse complement strand
CGGGGTCAGAACAAAATCAACTCAACTTTCACTATGGAAAAAAATACAGCGACAACTTATTATTGTTGAGACAAAACATCATGCCCAAGATCTAAATAGGCAATAAGATAACCATATTCTTTATCGGTTCATTGCTTTTGTTTATTGCGTTTTTTAGCCAATTCGTGCGACCAAGAAAGACCAGTTGATGTGAATAGTGCTAATTTCAATGTTTTTCAATCAATTTCAGCCTGTCGCATAGGCATTAAATCAATGTCATCAAACGCTAACTCTGCAGTAAATGTTTTGGTGGGGTAGTGAATGCACACAGTGCAAAAAAACAGATTAGAATAACCTTCATGGGCTGCATCAGCTTAAGTAAAGTTCATAGGTTCTAATGAACCTAAGGTCATTTATTTTATACTCACTATAGTCCGATATCGATTTGTTATGCAGTCATTGTGCAAGTTGACAATGACTACGACATTCTCTGCATTCTCTGCACCTGATGCCACTTGTCTATTAGGCTACTTCTCTATTATGCACCTTGGTAAAGTCTTGTAACGGTCCAACGGGTACAACGCCTGTAGGGTTAATACCAAGGTGGCTGGCGTAATAGTGAGTTTTGATATGTTCAAAACTTACTGTGCCTGCCACACCTTCAATTTGATACAACTCTCGAACATAATTGCTAATAGCAGGATAGTCGGAAATTTGCTGGCGATTGGTTTTGAAGTGCCCGAAATATACGGCATCAAAACGAATAAGAGTGGTGAACAAACGCCAGTCGACTTCGGTTAATTGCTCGCCTGCAAGGTAGCGCTGATTTGACAGTATGTCTTCTACCCAATCAAGTGACTCAAATAATTCAACGAATGCTTTTTCATAGGCAATTTGAGTCGTGGCAAAACCCGCACGATACACGCCGTTGTTGATGCTGTCGTAAACGCGGCTATTGATGATGTCTATGCTGGCGCGTAAATGTTCAGGGTAATAGTTGCTACTGTTGCCAGTTAAGTGGTTAAACGCGGTATTAAACATGCGGATAATCTCTGCTGATTCATTGCTGACAATAGTCTGTGTTTGTTTATCCCATAACACTGGCACAGTGACGCGTCCTTCATAACTTGGGTTTGCCTTTAAATAAAGTTGATAAACATAGTTAAAATCATACAACGGGTCATTTAACTCCCAACCATTTTCTAACATAATAGGCTCGACAACAGTGACGTCAATGTAGTCTTGTAATTGTTTCAACTCACGAAAAATCAATGTGCGGTGCGCCCAAGGGCAAGCTAAAGATACATATAAATGATAGCGACCTTTTTCAGCCTTGAAACCTTGCTCGCCGTTAGGGCCTGCTTCACCATTTGTCGTTAGCCAACTTCTAAAACGACTGTCTTGGCGTTGAAACTCGCCACCGCTGGTTTTAGTGTCATACCACTTATCGACCCATTTACCTTGTTGTAATAAACCCATTACGCGGCTCCTAAATTTTGTATGGTTTGCTCACTTAATAGCGCTTTGGATAACAATGTATCAACTTGTTGTTTACCCCACTCGATGATTTGTTCAGGTGATCCTTTTGAACCACTTGCATCAATATGTAGTACCTCTTGTACACCTATAAAAGAACAGATATGGGTCAAATAATCACTGACAAAGTCCATATCGCTACCAATGGGTGTGCCACCAGAAGCCGTTATAATAAATGCTCTTTTAATATTCATTAGGCCTACTGGCCCTTGACTGGAATATTTAAAACTGACACCTGCGCGGCATATTGCGTCTATCCATTGTTTCAACGATGCCGCAATACCAAAGTTATACATAGGTGCGCCAATGATTAGAGTATCTGCATCTCTTAGTTCCTGGATCAATTGATCAGATAACGCCAACTGTTTTTGTAAGCTTGGGCGTTGAGCATCAGATGAACCATGCACCCCCATTAAATCTTGTGCACTGATGGCAGGTAATGGGTTAACGGCTAAATCACGGTGCACAATGCTTGTATCTAAGGTATTCACAAGGTATTGCCCAATAATGCGAGTATTCGATTCTGTTAAACGGGTACTGCTATCAATATGTAAAATGCTCATTATTGTTCTCCTATTAAGTAACAAACAAAATTACGCGTTAGCTAATTTGTTTTGCAAAAAATTATCTACGCTCAGGCTTCCAGCGCCTCTAACAGTTAACCCAGCACTTATAACTAACAATGCCAGAGCAAATTCGTAACCGTTGTTGGACATAAATAAGCCGTGTTGCGCATGCACCGTGATGATGGCAACCAACATAGTTATCGCTAATATAAAAGCGGTTGGACGAACCAATAAACCTGCTATTAATAACAAACCACCAAAAAATTCAGCGCCTCCTGCAGCAGCGGCCATTAAAATTCCGGGTGCAAGTCCAATAGACTCCATCCAACCTGCAGTGCCTTCTAAGCCGTATCCACCAAACCAGCCAAACAGTTTTTGTGCACCGTGTGCGGTGAATATAGCACCAGCGCCTAGACGAACAGGTAATGTATCCAAGCCAAGTTTTGTAGGGATGAGTGTATTGATAAAAGTATTAATAAAAGTGTTAATAAAAGTATTCATTATGTGACTCCAGTAAAGTATTGATATGTGGTTAGTTAATTGATGCACCCATTGTACTGAGCTAAATATTTTGAATAAGGGGGGATATGTGTTTAGTATGTTCTAATTATTAGAACAATTTTATGGTGACGCTATGGCCAGAAACCCCATTAGTATAGAGGTGCTTGAAACACTGGATGCTATTGAGCGGCGTGGAAGTTTCGCAAAAGCTGCGGAAGAACTGAACAAAGCCACATCCGCTGTTTCTTATGCGGTGCAGAAACTTGAAGAGCAGCTAGATATCCCATTATTTCAACGCTTGGGACGTCGCTCAGTCTTGACCCCTGCAGGGCGTCTAATCTTGGTCGAAGGCAGGGACATTCTACATACAACCCGCAGGCTGGCAGACAAGGCCAAAGAAGTCGCAACAGGTTGGGAGCCTAGGATCAGTATCGGTATTGAGTCGCTGCAGTCTTATCCAGAATTTTTTAAAGTGATAAATAATTTTTTACAGACGTTTCCAACGGTTGAAATTGATATATCTGAATGTGTATTAAACGGTGGGTGGGAAGCGTTAGAGCAAGGCAGAGTTGATTTGTTGATTGGCTCATCTGGTCCCGTACCTTCGCAAAAAGGTTATAGATCTGTCGCTATTGATCGTGTTGAGTTAGTGCCTGTTATTGCCGCTAGTCACTCTTTAGTTGATCTCGCTTTCACTAGAAAGTTAGCTCAGAAGCAAAATATCGACAGTGTAATGGGGCAGCTAAGACGCATCGTTACCCACGATACGTCACATAGCGGGATAACACGCAGTGAAGGTTTAAGTAGCGATGGTCAAATGTTCTATGTGCAAAATATTGATCAAAAAATGCACGCAATATTAGCGGGCATTGGTATTGGACACTTACCTAAACATCGGATCCAAAATTATCTTGATGAAGGAGTACTTTTGCCGCTGGGCATAGAGCAAAAAAACAACGAAAAATCCTTTTTAGCATGGAAAATCAGCAATAAAGGTAAAGGGTTAAGAGCCATTACCGATAAGTTTATTTCAATCCAGTCGAGTCAATAGTAGGCTACAAACTGTGCGCCACTTTGCCCATATTCAACACTTGAACCAGCGCCTGCATCTATCAGTACTCGGGCTTTATTCTTATACCAAATTAGATAACCGCTAGAATATCGACCATCGTCGAGCTCTGGTCCACCAGAGCCCAAGACTTGTAATTTTACTTGGTCAACCTTGGACTGGTTAGCATAACTATTGGTGCAAACCGCTATTAATAATACCAGTATCAGCACCGAGATTTGTTTAAACATGACACTTCTCTTATTAGTTAACATTAACATTAACTTTGACTATCAAAGCTGATACTGCCAATGCCTAATCGACAATATCATCAGCCGCAACATTAACCTTAGGAAAGGGTTTTACCTTCATCGGTTTTACCTTCATCGGTTTTACAGGGGCTTTTTTTATCTTTTTCTTGAGTCGTTTTATCGCCGCTTGTAATTGTGCATCTTCACCATTAAAAGTGGCGTGGGGTAAGTTGTCTACTTCGATATCAGGTGAGATACCTCTGCCTTCAGTGATCCAACGGCCATCCATTGCGTACACTGGAAGTTCGGCAACTCTGGCCATACCTCCGTCTGTTTGTTTGTTACGACCCGTTAGCCAAACACCGGCACCTGCTGTTTGTTTGCCTATTACGGTACCTAACTTTAAGGCTTTAATACCAGCAGTAAAGGTTTCTCCGTCTGAGTAAGTATACTGATCTGCAAGCACAACTAAATGCCCTCTAAAGGTTTGTTGCATGTTGGTAAATGGTTCGCCGCCACGCACTTGCCAAAATGACCAAGCTCTTCTGAGTAATTTTTCTAATATCCAACTATCGACATTGCCACCATTATTTCGCCTAACATCAATAATCAAACCTTGCTTTGTATATTGCGCATAAAATTCCCTGGCAAAAGTGGCCACATCAGCTGCGTCCATAGCGCGTAGGTGTAAATAACCTAATTCATCATCTGCTTGATGCACTTTTTGTTGATTTTTAGTCACCCAATCATAATAACGATTGTAATAATCGTCTCTGGTTGAACTGGGTTTGACCACAGTACTGACCTGCTCATCTGCTCTTTTTAGGCTCAGTAATACTTGCTTACCTGCCTGATTTTGTAGTGCTTTAGCAATGTCTGGAATGGTCAGTATAATTTGACCGTTAATAGCGCCAATAATGTCGCCCACTTTAGCGTTAACACCGGGCCTAGCGAGTGGCGAAAGACGGCTGATAAGTTCGGGGTCATTGGTATATATATGTTCTATTTTCACGCCTTGTGCAGTTTGTGAAAATTGTGCGCCTAAAGTAGCAGGTTTAGCTGCGTTATTATCACTTGGCATATCTCCACCGCGCACCTGAGAGTGTAGGGTGTTTAACTCACCCATCATTTGTTTGAATATATCGTTTAGTTCTCGGCGATCGGTCAAACGTGCTAATAGTGGCTGATACTTTTGTTTGACTGCTGGCCAATCTAAGCCACGCATATCTTCATCGAATAACGAATCACGATGCATCAACCAAGCATCATGAAATATTTGCTGCCACTCTTGCACAGGATTGATGTGCAACTTCCAGTCAGACGTATTCACTTTAATATCCTTAGCTGTTCTTGAGAATTTAGCGTTTGCCGATACCAAATACATTTGTTGTTTGCTGCCTGTTTTTTGTAAAAATAAAGTATTGCCATCGTCAGACAAACTAAACGATTGCACCGACGATAAGAACGTCTTAGGTTTACTTTTTGGCTCTATCTTTATGGACTTTAATTGTGCTTGGCTGTTAGGTTCATTGATTGTGTCTAATACAAATAAGAACTTTTTGTTTGCCAATATTTTTGAGTAGTTGCCAGATGCAACAGGTACCTGCCACAATCTGCGTGCAATATTTTGCCAATCTACGGTTATTCTGGGTTGTGTTTCACTGTTAGTTTCTTTTGATGTATCTGAAGTTTTGCCATCACTTTCGCCATTATTTTTCGCTTCTTTATCAGTTGCATCGTCTGCGTCTTTTAACCCATCTAGTTCTGTGGGATGTTCGAATGGAAACTGAGTATTTTCTTTTAAGGAAATAGCAAAAATTTGTGTTTTTCTATCAAAACTAGCGCCCATATTTCTGTCTCCCCAAGGAGAACCTGGGAAGCTGTTAAAGTAACGGTCAGATAAAAAATATAACCAACTTGAGTCGCTAGAAAATGTTGGTGAAAATGACGCATACTTTTCACTCGTCAGTGTCTGGTGTTTGTTAGTTAACGTATCAATCAACAACATTTGACTTCGCTGGGCTTTCACTCCTAAATGGGTAATGGCGATAAGTTGACTGTTGCTTGACCATGTCAAAGAGGCAATAGGAAAAGTCTTTCCATTGTTCGGCAGTATCTTTGTATTTTCTTTGCTGTCTAAATCAAGCAACCACAAGTCACCGTTTTTATCATCGTGAGCGATAGACTTACCATCTGGTGAAAGGTAAATATCCCAGCGAAATATAGAGCCATCAAAGGTCAATTGTTCGCCGCCATTTGAACCATCGGCAGGATATTGCCAAATCTCTAATTCACCCGTGCTGTCGTTTAGGGCATAAACTGATTTTTTATCGTGGCTTAATATGGCTTTGCGCGTGCGGGAATCTCTAGGTGTAGCAATTTCTATCAATCGAGAGCCATCAGTAGCGGCAATAGCGACTCGACCACGGGCGGTTAATACCACTTTTTTAGTATTACCCGCTTGTTTCGCTGAGGTTAGGTTCTTTAAAGGTTTATTAACCCAGTGCTCTCTTAACTGTGAATAATCTGAGGTAAGGGCGATATCAATAATGGAGCTTTGGTCACTTTGGATATCATAAATTTTAATGTCCGCTCCCAGCTGATAAACAATTTTATTACTGCCTAGTCGTGCGCTTTTGACTTCCCAATCTTGGTATTGAGTATGTTGCTCTTGATCTCGGCCATTTAATTTCATTGACCATATATTGTCACTACCACTTTGGTTGCTTATAAAATACAAACGTTCCCCAGCTATCATAGGTGTGCGAACTGAACCTTTATGGTTATTGGTAAGTTGAGTTGCTTCTTTATTCGACCCTAACGTATATTTCCATAACTCTCCTTTTGCGCCACCTTGATAAGCGCGGGCGTTATCAGTAGATATTTGCAAGCCAAACTGGGTGAAATATAAGATGTTTCCTTCCGAGTCTATTGACCCTTCTACTGCATCAGCTAATGGGATCGACGTGGTGATAAGGGTAGTGGGATCAACTTGTTTTAGTGTCCAATTCCCAGCAGGACCTACTCGGCCATTATAGCTAAACAGCACTTTTGAGTCAGAGCTCCAACCGTGTACTTTTATCATGACATTTTCAAACGTGATACGTTTGGCTAACCCGCCTTGAATTGGTATAACATACACTTCAGGTGTTCCCGAGTAGTTGGCAGCATAAGCTACCCACTTGCCATCTGCAGAAATACTCGGCTCTGTTTCTTCGGCGGGGTGAGTGGTCAAACGCTGCGCGAATTTTTCGCCTAATGTGATTTTCCATAAATCACCTTCAGCAGTAAAAACCAACGTATTGTTGTGTAAGGCTGGGTAACGGTAATAGCCGGGAGAGGCAAAAGCTTGTTGAATAAATATCAGCAAAAAAATGAAAAAGAGGAAAAAAAGTGTACGCATTATTGGCTTCCTGAACGTTTAAAATTGTTATGTGCATGATGAGAATAATTGTCGATACTGGACTTTATTACGAAAGTCCAGTTAATAACAAAGGATCCAACAAGTCTATGATGATGTTACTCTTTCTATTTAATTCATCACTTAATTCATCACTTAATTAATAAGGTCGACAATAATCTAATGTCATCATGGATATGCCCCTCTTGCTCATGTGTTTTATCACTAAATAATCGAATGTGGTCTTGTTCAAATGGTCATGTCTACGATGTGGCAAAAGAGGGATATGTAAACTTACTCTTAGTTCAAAACAAAAATAGTAAAGAACCCGGTGACAACAAACAAATGGTTAATGGGCGCCGTGCGTTTTTAGAGCAAGGGTTTTATCAGCCATTGGTCGATTCTATTTCCGACATTTTTAATCAACATTTAGTAACACTCCAAAACCAAACCGAAGTAAGATTTTTCGATGCAGGATGTGGTGAAGGTTATTACATGAACCAAGTGAGTCAGTCGTGCAACCAAGCTGACATTCAAATTGAGTTTAGTGGCTTGGATATTTCTAAATTTGCGGTACAAAAAGCGGCTAAGAAGTTTCCTAGAAATCATTTTACTGTGGCCAGTACCTTTCAATTACCACTAATAAATAAAAGTCAGGACGTGGTATTACAAATCTTTGCTCCTAGTAGTGAGCTCGAAATTCATCGTGTACTAAAGTCCAACGGAATATGGATAACGGTCAATCCAGCAGCCAATCATTTATTTGAATTTAAGCAGGCTCTATATGACGAGCCCACTGAGCATAAAACAGATAAAGTCACTCCTGATGGTTTTGCATTAGCACAGCAGATGAATTTAAGTTTTGTTATTCGGCTGACTGAACCCCAGCAAAGGGAAAACCTGCTGATGATGACTCCTTACTATTGGTCAGCAACTGCAGATAAAAAGAAAAAATTAGTGGATAACTTGCAATATTTCACCACTGACTTTGATATCAAAGTGTTTACAAAACTAGCTTGATTTTAGGTTACATATAACACACATGTTTGTTAAGACCTGTCCTAATCTATTCTAGCTGTCGTTCACAATTCAACCACGCTTTAATCATCCAACAACATAGCGATGTAAAGGTGCGGATATTTGTTCTTCAACAATAAACTCACATACCTCTGCAAAATTTTTGCTTTGCTGCGTGAGATTTTACACTTTCCCTTCAATGGTTAAAATTGATTGAAATTACTTTGCCTGCTCCCTGTTATATGACCCACATTTTGTTTATAGCTGCGAAAACTGGTGGATGTTTAGAGTATTTAAGCTCTGCCAACGTTCAACTGTATTCCAATGGCATTGATAAAAGTTAAAGCTAGGATGAAAACTACACTTTAATAATGCCCATTTTTCTACTGGGATCTGCCGCAATAGATGCTGGTTCAAGGTGTCAGCTTCGGATAAATCAAAAGCTTTTAGCGAAGTGTGCTCAAAATTCACCATCTTTGGCAAGATTGGGTGATCTGAAAACGGTTAAGTGTTTTGCAAGTATCTGGGTAATAGGTCAGCAAAAAGTCTTGATACATCAAGTTGTTATGGGGACACGTCAATACACCCTTCAACTATTTTTTATACAAAGCGTCGTCAAGATAGATGTCTAACATTTCATGGACGGGATTAATCATACCTCGCAATTGAATACGATGACCTGCTCGGAGTCAGTTATGCGTCAGTTATATGTCAGTTATATGTCAGTTATATGTCATTTATATATCAGCTAGTATGAAAAAATTGTTTGTTTATGGCATAGTTTTTTTGTAACGGTTCTGGCACGTGATAATGCCACTCAGAATTCGTTTAATTCAGGCATGTTATTATTCCGTTCAATTATTTCGTTAAGCTAATCGCCCCCTAATAACAAGCTCCTATTCTTGCATTTCATAATGTTGATAACTCAGGTAAGCGGGTTGTGTAACAAGCACATCGTTGTCAAGTTGCACATACGACCTGAATAGATGCATTTATTGTCTGAGAATTTAGCAGCACGTGACTAGCGTCCAAGTTATTAAGATGTTGAGTTTTTTGCGCCCTAAGCCAGTAACGTTCATATCCAAATAAGTGACTAATTTGAACTGTTTACATCAGGCAGAATGGGCTCTGCGCAGCCCCACTTAATTCACAACATAACCTACGAGCATCAGGTGATGGGGAATGAGAAAGCACCGGTTCTGACATCTGATAGAGTCTGGTGGTGGCGCCGTTAATTAATGTGTGTAATTTCCTTTCTCTATTTTTAACCAAGTGCACGGAATAATGCTTCTGGCTGTTTTGTTACAACATTTAGTAAAACAAGTACTGAATACTGTGAATTGTGATCTACTCGTTGCTCAGTGGTGAAAATTTGAAATACTGATACAACAATTTGCAGCAAACTTTACTCGTGTTAATCCAAAGTTGCGACGTATCCCAGATACATTTACTTCAGGTGCCCTATGTATCTTAGCTACTGATTGTTTGCCTTCACTCAGGTTTATTGCTTTTACGCCAATCTGAAGCCTATAAAAATTACCATCTATTCAGTAAGTATAGTATCTGAGGTGTGCGATGTAGAAGAGCGAATTAAGTCGCAGTTTAATAAAAAATGAAGCGAAATTAGTTGCTTGCTCTTATGCGCCAGCAAAAATTTGGTGGTCAAATGACTGGATTAAAAGTCTTTTGTGTAGACTCAATCCTCAAACATGAAATACGTTAAAAAATAAACGCATTTAACCCACCATCGGGCTTTATCTAGAGTGAGTGATTTGCAATCTGCAAAAACCCTTTCTTATTTTTAAAATTATTTAAAAAACAAATTAAAAAACAAATTAAAAAACAATGTAAATCAATTATTTAAGTTTTTTATATTGTGGCATATGCAATGCATGCACTTGTTTGTGTATTAAAATACTAGGTACCATAAATCAAAAATGAAATGGCACCTGCATACAATTTATTTCTAATTTTAAGATAAAAAGTCAATCAGATATTTACAGTTTTTGTCACATCCTTAGAAGATAAAAGGGGTAATAAAGATGAAAAATACAAACATATTTTTATTCATAACTATGTTGTCTGTGGTGACTAACGTGCAGGCAGGTTTTATACCCTTATTATTAGATGCCGACCTAAATGACAAGTCAACCTATGCTAAATTGGGTGTCACTTGGGTGTCACTTTGGTGTAAATTTGGGCGCAAACACAGATGTTGGTGGGTATATTATGGCTGGAACTATTGTAGACACTGGCGTGGGGTCGGTGGTCGAAGGTAATATTTACAGCGGAACCACTGCAAACACTAGCGGGATTTCACTGGTCAAAGGTGATATTGAGCCTGGAGGTAAATTTAAGATAAGCGCTTTCGCTAAGGTTAACGGGGTCATAACGGATTTTCTTGCCAATAACTCGCAGTTAAAAAAACAGGACGCTCAGCTTGGAGTGGTGCAAGAAACGCTGAGGTTGTTGGGAGTAGGAAACTCCACAGCACTCGGTATTGAATTTGACAACGTTAACGAAAAGCTTACTTCTGGTATTTATGACAGTCTAGATTATTTAACGATAAGGGCTGGTAATACCTTCACTCTTTATAATGAAAATAAGGGCGGGGGACTTTCCTTTTAATATCCATAACTATCCGGACTTGACTGCAGACACGAACGTAGAGTTATTAAATTTTCCCAATAATAGTAATATTATCTGTAATGTACTGGGCGACGTTTCTGCTCCTTCTGGATATATGCAATCGGCGGCACGTGTCAATATTAGAGGCCTTATTTTTGCGCGAGGCTAATTATATATATGAGCAGATACCACTATATTTGGGGTAGGGAATTCATGTGGTGGCGCTGCGTCAAGGAAACATTACGTCGAATTTGGCACAAAAAATACAATAGGAGCAGTGAGCTGTACTCGTACCTTTCAGCCCCCGGGCACCGATGTACTGGCGCCTGGATCACTTCGATCATTAAGTTTAAGCCTTATCGGTTTAGCTATTATATATAGATGAAAGAAATTGTAAGTATTGAAGTCAACATAAAAAAGTTTTCTTAAGGTGAGCTTAAATATTTATGTTTGCTGTTAGAACAGTCGGATTAAAGTCGCTTATTCGATGATTTAGGTCTTTACTGCGTATATAGAAAGTATAAACGTGATCACTTAGCATTAAGTTAAGTAATAAAGATTAAAGCACATGTTAAGACTTCATTTATAAGACATAACACTTAGCTAATATCGAGTAAAGACGGGTAATATTTATGCCTAAAATCATTGGAGTTGCACGGCAGCGGTAAATGAATGCAGCCAACAAACTTGCAGTTTCAAGGATGAAAGGGATATTACGATTATGGTCCAATTGACAACTTACTATATCGAATATAAGTACGCTTAAATTATGCTTAAGCGGTTTTCAATTTTAATTAACACTTTTTAGTTAATAAAAGACAAAACTGATCAGTGTGAAGTAAATAGATGAGTCATATCATTTAAATTATATAGATAATTATCGAGTGTTAATTGTAGAGCTATAGCATCAGTAGGTATGTTTTACCTTGATTTTCTATAGGGTGCAGATGCAAATTTACGTCATGAAATAATTAATGATATTTGAAGGCTAGTTGTTATATGAAAACTGCTGATAAGAAAAAAAAATATCCTAAGCCACTTCTTCTTCTAATTGTGATGGCTTTTGTCATTTTTTCAGCCAAAGCGTTAACTATGTTGCTTTTTGCTATTATTTCCCCGTTATCCTCAGTGGTGGAAGGTCTTGTGGATTCTGTACTCATCACCTTAATTTTGCTGCCAGTTTTCTACTTTCATCTGTATTACCCGATGATAGAAGATATTAAAAGACGAGAAACAGCCCTTTTAGTAGACGAATTTAAACTGCCTATAGATAGTATAAATGTGCCCATTTTTGGAATCGATAACAAAGGTAAGGTCAACGAGTGGAATCAAAAGTTAGTGCAGGTCACAGGTTTTCAAGCGTCTGAAATATTGGGAAAAAGCCTAGTAGAGGATTTTATCTCGGCAGAATATAGAGAGTCAGTTAACGAGGGTTTACAAAAAGCATTACAAGGAGATGAAACCTCCAATTACGAATTTCAACTTTATACAAAAGATAATAAATTGGTCGTGTTGTTGCATTAAGCAACAACAAGACCAAGTTATTACCTTTTGTATAAAGTGGAAATTCGTAATTGGAGATTTCATCTCCTTATAATGCTTTTTGTAAAACCTCGTTAACTGACTCTCTATATTCTGCCGAGATAAAATCCTCTACTAGACTTTTACCCAGTACTTCAGAGATTGAAAGCCGGTGATCTGCGCTGACTTTTGATTCCATTCGTTTACCCTGCCCTTATCATCAATCCCAAAAATGGGCGCGTTAGCCGTATCGATTAACTGTGTTAGATCATTTGCCACACGTTCCATTTCAGAGCGATAACGATCAAGCTCGGTGATGTCTTGACCCATCCCCATAACACCCACAACATCGCCATTCGCATTACGTCGTGTTTTTTAAATAAAAAA